>JAGWJK010000469.1 GCA_028865845.1 Rhizobiaceae bacterium | reverse complement strand
CGTCGTGCTGTTTGCGCCTAAAGGGATTTACGGCACGCTTGCGGCCTACATCGCCCGCCGCAAGGGAGAGCAGCCATGAGCGCGGTTTTCGAGGTCGATCATCTGAAGAAGGCCTTTGGCGGGCTGACGGTGACCAATGACGTGACGCTGTCTATGGCGCCGGGTGACCGGGTGGCGCTGATCGGGCCGAACGGCGCCGGCAAGACCACGTTCGTCAATCTCGTCACCGGCAATCTCCGGCCCGATTCCGGCGAGGTGCGGCTCGGCGGCGAAGCGGTGACGAGGATCGACGCCATCGGCCGCGTCCGGCGCGGTCTGGTGCGCTCGTTCCAGGTGACCCGGCTGTTCCAGGATATGACGCCGGCCGAGCATGTCGGCCTTGCCATCCTGCAGCGCTCGGGCCGTTCGGGCCGCATGTTCGGCAATTTCCTCGCCATGCGCGATGTCATGGCTGAAACCGGAAATTTGCTCGGTACGCTCGGTCTTGCCGATCTGATGCACCGCAAGGTCAGCGAGATCGCCTATGGCCAGCAGCGGCTTCTCGAGATCGCTGTCGCCATGGCGTTGAAGCCGAAGGTGCTGCTGCTCGACGAACCCGCCGCCGGCGTGCCGCAAAGCGATACCGGCCGCATCGAGCAGGCGCTGGCGGACCTGCCTGCCGATCTCGCCGTGCTGATGATCGAGCATGACATGGATCTGATCTTCCGCTTTGCCAAGCGCGTCGTCGTGCTTGCCGCCGGCATGATCATCTTCGACGGCTCGCCCGCCGACGTCACCAAGGATGCGCGGGTGCGCGAGGCCTATCTCGGGAGCTATGCCAATGCCGGCCACGCCGCTTGAAGTGGAAAACCTCTGTGCCGGTTACGGCCCGACACGGGTGCTGGAGGGCGTATCCTTCTCGGTTCCGGCGGGCGCGCGGCTGGCCGTGCTTGGCCGCAACGGCATGGGCAAGACGACGCTGCTCGCAACCCTTGCCGGCCAGACGCGCCGCTACGACGGTCGCATTCGCATCGGCACGACCGATGTTACGGCCTTGCCGAGTGCTCGGCGGGCGCATCAGGGCCTCGGCTACGTGCCGCAGACGCGTGATGTCTTTCCGACGCTGACGGTCGAGGAAAATCTTTCCGTCGGGCTGAAGAGCCGGCCGAAGACGGCGCTCGAGGAAGCTTACGGAATGTTTCCGCGGCTGAAGGAGCGCCGAAGGAATCTCGGCAACCAGCTCTCGGGCGGTGAGCAGCAGATGCTTTCGACGGCCCGCACAATTCTCGGCCGCCCGTCGGTTCTCCTGCTCGACGAACCGCTGGAGGGGCTGGCGCCGGTGATCTGCGAGGAGCTGATGGCCGCCTTCGCCAATCTCGCCAAGACCGGCGACATGACCATCCTATTGGTCGAGCAGCGCATCCAAAGCGCACTCGATTTCGCCGACCGGGTGATCATCCTCGAACGCGGCCGGCTCGCCTGGCAGGGAACGCCCGACGACCTCTCCAAAGACCATGGCGCCGTGGAACGCCTGCTCGGAGTCGGCGGCCTGCACTGACCATTCTGTGAGGTAGATCCGTTTCCCCATCTCGATGAGGATGCACGCGCGGAATCGGGATTCATCATTGACGGCAAAACATCGACGATTTATCGATATTTTATCAATGATGGTCACAGGTTTTGGTGGAGGCGGTCTTGTCGGACAGCGCAGCGGCTCGTTGGGATTTCTGGATCGATCGCGGGGGAACGTTCACCGATATCGTCGGGCGCGATGCCACGGGCGCCCTGCATGCGCGCAAGGTCCTCTCCGAGAATCCCGAGGCCTATCGCGATGCGGCCGTTCACGGCATCCGCCTGCATCTCGGCCTGACGAATGGCGAGCCCATTCCATCCGGCCTGATCGGCGAGGTGCGCATGGGCACGACGGTCGCCACCAACGCGCTTCTGGAGCGAAAGGGCGAACATCTGGCCTTGGTGACCACCAGGGGTTTTCGCGACGCTCTGCGCATCGGCTATCAGGAGCGCAAGAAGATCTTCGCAACCGAGATCATCAAGCCCGAGGCTTTGTATGACGATATCGTCGAGATCGACGAGCGCGTGCTGGCTGATGGTACGGTGGAGCTTGCGCTCGACGCGCAGGCAGCGGAGACGGCTTTGCGAGACCTGCGCGTCAAGGGTTATCGCGCCGTCGCGATCGTCTTCATGCACGCCTATAAATTTCCCGCACACGAAGCGGCGGTTGCCACTATCGCCCGTAACCTCGGTTTCGAGCAGGTTTCCGTCAGCCATGAGGTCTCGCCGCTGATCAAGCTGGTCGGCCGCGGCGACACGACCGTGGTGGACGCCTATCTCTCGCCCGTGCTTGGCCGCTACATCAATCAGGTCTCGAAAGAACTCGATGTCGCGCGCACCGGCGCCCGCGTCATGTTCATGATGTCCTCCGGCGGACTGACGGCGGCGGATATGTTCCAGGGAAAGGACGCCATTCTTTCCGGACCTGCCGGCGGCGTTGTCGGCCTTGCCAAGACCGGCGAACAGGCTGGCTTTGGCAATGTCATCGGCTTCGACATGGGCGGCACCTCGACGGATGTGGCGCATTTCGACGGCGAATATGAGCGGGCTTTCGAGACCGAGGTCGCCGGCGTGCGCGTGCGTGCGCCCATGATGCTGATCCACACGGTCGCAGCCGGCGGCGGCTCGATCCTGCATTTCGAGGACGGGCGTTTCCGTGTCGGCCCCGACAGCGCCGGCGCCTTTCCAGGCCCCGCCTGCTATCGCAACGGCGGACCGCTGGCGGTAACGGATGCCAATGTCATGACCGGCAAATTGCTGCCGGAATTCTTCCCGGCGATCTTCGGGCCGAACCAGGACCAGCCGCTGGATGTCGCGACGGTTCATGGCAAGTTCGCTGAGCTGGCGGCAAGGATCGGCGATGGGCGCAGCCCGCAGGACGTGGCGGATGGTTTCATCCGCATCGCGGTTGCCAATATGGTCGAAGCGATCAAGAAGATCTCAGTGCAGCGCGGTTACGACGTGACGCGCTATGCGCTCAATTGTTTCGGTGGCGCCGGCGGCCAGCATGCCTGCCTGGTCGCCGATGCGCTGGGCATGAAGAACATCCTGCTGCACCCGATGTCCGGTCTGCTGTCCGCCTATGGCATGGGGCTTGCCGATATTCGTGCGACGCGTCAGAAGGCGCTTGGCGTTCCGCTCGATGCGGGCGCCCCCGACGCCATCGCTGCTCTCGGCAGAGAGCTGCAGGGCGAATGTCTGCCGGAGCTGGAAGCGCAGGGCGTAGCGACGGGCGATATCCGGACCGTGCAGCGCGCCCATATCCGTTACGCGGGCACGGATACGATGCTGGCCGTAGAGACGCGCTTTCCCGAAAGTGATGATCCGGCTCGCCTGCGCAGCGAATTCGAGGTGCTGCACAAGCGCCGTTTCGGCTTCGTCGCCGAGGATAAGCCGCTGGTGGTGGAGGCGGTGGAAATCGAGACCATCGGCGGTGCTGCGGCCGAGATCGATATCGACCGCAAGGAGACCGGCCAAGGTGAGGCTTCTGCCGTTCGCCGCGCCTCATTCCATTCGCAGGGCGAAAGCCATGACGCCGCAGTGGTGCTGCGCGAGGCAATCCTGCCGGGCCAGACCGTCACCGGACCGGCTATCATCATCGAGCCGAACCAGACCATCGTCATCGAGGATGGTTGGCAGGCGAGGTTGACGGCAAAGGATCACATCGTTCTTACCCGCATCAAGGCTTTGCCGGAGCGCACCGCGATCGGTACGAAGGCCGATCCGGTGATGCTGGAGATCTTCAACAACCTCTTCATGTCGATCGCCGAACAAATGGGCGTGACGCTTCAGAATACCGCCTATTCCGTCAACATCAAGGAACGGCTGGATTTTTCCTGCGCGGTGTTCGACGCTAAGGGCAATCTCGTCGCCAATGCGCCGCACATGCCGGTGCATCTCGGTTCGATGGATGCTTCGGTCGCAACCGCCATTCGCGAGAACCCAGTCATCCAGCCCGGCGACGTTTTCCTCATCAATGCGCCGTACAACGGCGGCACGCATCTGCCTGACCTGACCGTCTGCACGCCGGTTTTCGACGATGGCGGCACCGAGATTCGCTTCTGGGTTGCCAGCCGCGGCCATCACGCCGATATCGGCGGCATTTCGCCGGGTTCGATGTCGCCGCTTGCCACCCATATCGAGGAGGAAGGCGTCTACATCGACAATTTCAAGCTTCTCGATCGTGGCCATTTCCGCGAGGAAGCGCTGGCGAAACTGCTGACCGGCGCGCGCTATCCGGTGCGTACGCTGGCGCAGAATGTCAACGATCTGAAGGCACAGGTCGCGGCCAACGAAAAGGGCGTGGCCGAACTTAAGAAGATGATCGCGCTGTTCGGCGAAGAGGTGGTCGATGCCTATATGGGCCACGTCCAGGACAATGCCGCCGAGAGCGTGCGCCGCGTTCTCGACCGGCTTCCGGATGGCGAATTCAGCCATGAGATGGACCAGGGCTGCAAGATCGTCGTCAGGATTTCGATCGACAGGGAAAAGCGCGAGGTGACGGTCGATTTCACCGGCACGTCGGAGCAGCGCGCCGACAATTTCAATGCGCCGCAGCCGGTTACCCGCGCCGCGGTTCTTTATGTCTTCCGCGTGCTGGTCGAGGCCGATATTCCGATGAATGCTGGCTGCCTGCGGCCAGTCCGCATCATCATTCCCGAAGGCACGATGCTGACGCCGAAATATCCGGCCGCCGTCGTCGCCGGCAATGTCGAAGTTAGCCAGGCCGT
>JAGWJK010000468.1 GCA_028865845.1 Rhizobiaceae bacterium | reverse complement strand
TTGCCGGCAACACTTGTCGGCAAGCCGACGTCAAAGGCGGTAAGCGGCCCCATCAGCTTGCCGTATTCCGAAACGCTTTCGCGTACAGCCCAGAGATCGCGGGTTTCGCGCTCGGAGGACGGCAGGACGGCATCGGAAACCGCGCCGGCCTCGAGCGCATCGGAAAGCACCTCCTCCAATAACGCCCGGCTTTCATCCGCATCGAGGCCGCTGGCTTCGATCAGCACGTAGATGCCATGCCGCTCGGAGAGCGCGCGGCGTAGCGTCGGCAGATTGCCGGTCATGAAATCGTAGAAACTCGGCCACATGACCTCGAAGGAAATCAGCGCCGAACCCATGCGCAGCCGCGCGCTCTTCAGCAGTTCCAGCAGGGCCGGAAAATCCGCACAGCCGCAAAACGCGGTAGCAAACGCTTTTGGCTTCGCCTGCAGGCGCAGCACGGCGCGAGTGATGATGCCGAGTGTTCCCTCGGAGCCGATGAAGAGCTGCTTCAGATCGTAGCCGGCATTGTTCTTCAGCATCTTGTTGAGGGAGCGGATGATCGTGCCGTCGGGAAGCACCACTTCTAGACCGAGGACATGCTCGCGCGCCATGCCGAACCGGATGACGCGATTGCCGCCCGCATTGGTGGAGAGATTGCCGCCGATAACGCAGGAGTCGCGAGCGCCGAGATCTAGCCCGAAGAAAAGCTCGGCCTCTTCCGCCGCCGCCTGTATGGTGCTGAGCGGCGTGCCGGCCTGCACCGTCATCGTCGCCATCACCGGATCGATTTCCTCGATGGCATTCATGCGGTCGAGCGAGAGAGCAACGCCGCCTTCGATCGGCCGCGCACCGCCCGCAAGTCCCGTCAAGCCGCCCTGCGGCACGACCGGGACATGAAAGCGATCACAGAGCCGCAGCGTTGCCGATACCTGCTCGGTGGTTCGAGCCCGCACCAAAGCGAGCGGCTTGACCGGATCGAGGCCGGCCCAGTCGTTGTAAAATCGAGGAGGAATATCGGTGCCAAAAAATATATCCGCTCCAAGTTCATTCTTGAGCGATTGAACAAAGTCTTCCGTCATCAAAGCAGCCTCGATTTGCCACGAACATAATGGTTATTTCGAATACCGAAATTGGTAAATTGAAATTACCTTTGAGGCAAGCGATGCGATCGACAGAGATGACCGGATGGGCCGAGATTGAACTCGCCCATTAGACAGAACCCGGCGCCACTTCGCGCCGGGTTCTCCTTGCATCACTATTTGATGGCGTTGAGATCGACGCCCTTGGTTTCGCGAATGAAGATGAGGCCGATCACCAGGGTCATCGCCGCAACGGCAATCGGATACCAGAGGCCATAATAAATATCGCCCTTGGCCGCGCTCATCGCAAACACCGTCGCCGGCAACAGGCCGCCGAACCAGCCGTTGCCGATGTGGTAGGGCAGCGACATGCCGGTGTAGCGGATACGGGTCGGGAACATCTCGACGAGGATGGCGGCGATCGGGCCATAGACCATCGTCACGTAGATGACGAGGATGGTGAGAATGGCGATCGTCATCGGCCAGTTCACCGCTGCCGGATCGGCGATCATCTTGAACGCGCCGCCGTTCGGTATGGTATAGACGGCCATGTCGGCCGCACCCGCCGCCTGCTCGGCGGTCAGCAGCTTCGCCTTGATCAGATCCGCGACTTGCGAGACCGTCTTTTCGCCGGCGCGGACTGTCTCGGCATTGAGCCCGAGCTCCGGATTGGCGGCAATGAAGCTGTCGAGCTTGGCATCCGGCACCTTGGCGGGATCGCGCACCAACGGGAACCCGGCCTTCTGCAGCGCCAGGCTCAGATCATGCGTGAGCGTGGCATTTTTCGCCGCCGCATCGGCGCCGGCTGCAACCGCGTCAAAGGACGTGATCGTCGCATCGCCCACCTTGATGGTTGCCGGCTGGCCCGCTGGACCGGCGACGATTTCATAGGGCACCGAGCTCTTCGACAGGAACGATGTGGCGATATCGCAGGAGCTGGTGAACTTCGCCGTGCCGACCGGATTGAACTGGAAGGTGCAATCGCCCGGAGCCGCGGTGACCGTCGCGCGAACAGTCTGCTCCGCCTGGGCGAGAGCCGGATTGGCGGCGCGCGTCAGGGCGTTGAACAGCGGGAAGTAGGTGAAGATCGCAAGCGCAAGGCCGGCCATGATGATCGGCTTGCGGCCGATCTTGTCGGACAGCCATCCGAACACCACGAAGAAGCTGCTGCCGATCAGAAGAGCCACTGCGATCATGATATTGACCGATTGCCCATCAACCTTCAGCACGTTCTGAAGGAAGAACAGCGAATAGAACTGACCGGCGTACCAGACGACCGCCTGGCCGGCGGTCAGGCCGAACAGCGCGAGCAATGCGATCTTGGCATTCTTCCACTGGCCGAAAGCTTCCGAAAGCGGCGCCTTGGAACCCTTGCCTTCTTCCTTCATCTTCTGGAAAGCAGGGGATTCACGCAGGGACAACCGGATCCAGACGGAGATGCCGAGGAGCACGAACGACAGGATGAAAGGAACGCGCCAGCCCCAGGCGGCAAAGGCATCCTTGCCGACCCAGTTCTGCACCACGAGGATGACGATCAGCGACAGGAACAGGCCGAGCGTGGCGGTCGTCTGGATCCACGACGTATAGTAGCCGCGCCGGTTGTTCGGCGCGTGTTCGGCAACATAGGTTGCGGCACCGCCATACTCGCCCCCCAGCGCAAGCCCTTGCAGAAGGCGCAGCGCAATCAGGATGACCGGAGCAGTGAAGCCCCAACTCGCCGAGCCGGGAAGGATACCGACCAGGAAGGTCGAAAGCCCCATGATCAGGATCGTGACGAGGAAGGTATATTTACGGCCGACGAGATCGCCGATGCGCCCAAAGACGAGAGCGCCGAACGGCCGCACCAGGAAGCCCGCCGCAAAGGCGAGAAGCGCGAAGATGTTGCGAGTTGCCTCGGGATAGTCGCTGAAGAAGGCCGTGCCGATGAAGGCGGCGAGCGATCCGTAGAGATAGAAATCGTACCATTCGAACACGGTTCCGAGCGAAGAGGCGAAGATGGCCTTCTTTTCCTCCCTCGTCATCGGCCGACTAGAGGTGTCGGTCATAGAGACGGTTGCCATTGCTGTTCCTCCCAGTTGCGTCCTGGACATGGCCGGTCAAAATTCCCTGTCATGTCCTCCCATGCTGTCTCTGATTTCACCGAGCCGTTCGGCACGGCAAACCATGTGCCGGCGCATGTCCTTCGGATTCTCCTCCCCCAAGGACATGCATCCGACGCACTTATGAAGTTTTAACCAAAAATTGAGGAATGCAAGGCCCGCAACCCGCTCCTGTCCCTCAAAACTGTTGGTAAAATCGCGAAAATCGTCGCTTATCGACAACAGGCTACGCGCGGCTGCGTGAAATCGGCGCCGGCTCGACAGAGACGCGAAACCGGCCTGCGCCAGGGAAGCGCAGGCCGGTTTCAAAACTTTTCTCAGACGAGATTGATAACGACGTCGATGTTGCCACGCGTCGCCTTCGAATACGGGCATGTCTGATGCGCGGCTTCGGTCAGCGCCTTGGCGACGTCATTGTCCAGGCCCGGCAGACTGACATTCAGGCGAGCCTGCAGGAAATAGTCGCCGTCGACATTGCAAAGGTCGACTTCTGCATCGATCGCCGTGTCGGCAGGCAAGGCGACTTTCATCTTGCGGGCTGCAAGACCCATCGCGCCCTCGAAGCAAGCCGACCAGCCGGCGGCGAAAAGCTGTTCCGGATTGGTGCCGCTGCCGGCGGTGCCGGGGCTCGAAAGCTTGACATCCAGCCGGCCGTCCGAACTGCGCGAAGCACCTTCGCGGCCGCCGGTGGTGTGGGTCCTGCCTGTGTAGAGCACGTTTGCAACCTGGGTCATAATATCAGTCCTTCTGAGACGATTGAGACGCTTGCCGCGTCATGGCTGACCACCAGCCATTGACCGCATAAGACAGGTGCCGCGTATCCCGCATGTGTCCTGATTGGGCCGAAATGTATGGAAGTGTATAGAGCGATCGGCACTGCTACGAAGTGATACAAAGCCGAAATTTTGGAGCGACGGACAGAAAGCCAGCCGTCTGGAAAATACGGCGGCTGCTCTTGAAACTCGAAAAGTTGCCGCGACTGATCGCGGCAACTTCGACATGTCGGAAATGAAACTCCGTGTTTCCGTGTCAGCCCCGGCTATCCGAAACGAGGACCGGCGTTTCCCGATAGAGCTCCGGAAACAACTTCTTCAGGTTATCGACCTTGGGCTGCTCGTTGAAGACAATGTAAAGCTGCGTCGGGTTATGGGCCATATAATCCTGATGATAGGCCTCCGCGGTGTAGAAGGGCTTGTTCGCCTCGATGCTGGTGGCGATCTTCGTGCTGAAGACATGGGCCTTGTCGAGCTGCCCGATATAATCCGCAGCCACCTTTGCCTGCTCCTCGTTGATGGGGAATATCGCTGAGCGGTACTGCGTGCCGACATCCGGCCCCTGTCGATCAACCACCGTCGGATCGTGAGCAACGGAGAAATAGATCTGCAGCAGCTTGCCGTAGCTGATCTTTTCCGGATCAAAGACGACCCGGACAGCCTCCGCGTGACCGGTCCTGCCGGTCTCGGTCATTTCATAAGTGGCGGTATCCGCTCTTCCGCCGGCATAGCCCGAGGTCGCCGCGATCACGCCCTGCACGTGTTGAAACACACCCTGCATGCCCCAGAAGCACCCGCCGGCAAATATCGCCGTCTGAGTGACGCTGGTCCCGACGGCGTCGTGGATCGC
>JAGWJK010000467.1 GCA_028865845.1 Rhizobiaceae bacterium | reverse complement strand
GGACCGAGCGGCGGCGGATTTTCGCGAACTGGGTGAGAGGGCGGCCAAGAGAGGGTTGAAGGTTGGCTTTGAGGCGCTGGCGTGGGGCAAGCACATAAACGATCATCGGGACGCCTGGGAGATCGTACGCCGTGCCGACCATCCGAATGTCGGAATAATCCTAGACAGCTTCCACACGCTCTCTCGCAAACTAGACGTCAATTCGATACGCAACATCCCCAGGGAAAAGATCTTCATCGTTCAACTGGCGGACGCGCCACAGATCGATATGGATCTGCTTTATCTAAGCAGGCACTTCCGCAACATGCCTGGCGAAGGAGAATTGCCGGTCGCTGATTTCCTCTCCGCGGTGGCGGACACCGGGTACGATGGTTATTTCTCTCTGGAGATATTCAATGACCAGTTTCGCGGCGGGCAGACCCAATTGATTGCCACGGATGGACATCGCTCGCTGATATATCTCGGCGACAGCGTGCGGCGTGCCCTGCCTCAGCCCACCCTGTCCGTCAAGGCGATGCCCGATCGTGTGTCCGTGAAAGGCGTCGCGTTCGTGGAGTTCACCGCAGACGAGGCGGAGGCAGCCCAACTAGCCGCTATTCTGACGACGCTTGGATTCCGGAAAGAGGCGACACACCGTTCCAAAGCAGTGAGCTTGTACCGGCAGGGCGATATACGGATGATCGTCAATACGGACACGGACGGATTCGCCAACGCCTCGTTTACCGTCCACGGTACGTCTGCGTACGCGATCGCCCTCTGGGTTGACGATGCGCAACGCGCTTATGAAAGAGCCGTCGCGCTAGACGCGGAACCGTTCACTCAACCTGTCGCCCCCGGTGAATTGACGATGCCGGCGGTTCGCGGCGTCGCGGGAGGGGTGATTTATTTCGTGGACGAGAAAAGTGATCTTGGACGTTTTTTCGAAATCGACTTCGTTCCTGTCGAAGAATCCGGTGTGAAGGATGCACATCTTCTGGCAGTCGATCACATCGCGCAAACCGTCCCCTATGGCGAGATGCTCACCTGGATGCTTTTCTACACGTCGATCTTCGAGGTGCAGAAAACACCCATGATCGACATCATCGATCCCGCGGGCGTCGTTAGAAGCCAGGTTGTCGAAAATCATTCCGGCTCTCTCCGAGTGACCTTGAACGGCGCAGAAAATCGCCGCACTCTCGCGGGCCATTTCATTGCAGAGACTTTCGGGTCCGGCGTTCAGCATCTGGCCTTTAGAACAGACGACATCTTTGTCACCGCAGCTAAGCTTCGGGCGAACGGTTTCGTGCCTCTGACCATATCATCGAACTATTTTGACGACGTCGAGGCTCGGTTTGGGCTCGACATCGACCTAACCAACCGCTTACGAGCGGAGAACATTCTCTACGACCGTGACGAACACGGCGAGTATTTCCAGCTCTACAGCTCGACGTTCGGCGAGGGATTCTTCTTCGAGATTGTGGAACGGCGAGGTTACAAGGGCTACGGCGCGGCAAACGCGCCGTTCCGCATCGCCGCACTTAAGAGGCATTTGCGGCCGGACGGGTTGCCGAAGACTTAGAGAAGCGATTCAGACGAAGGCGCCTGGTGGAGCAACGGCCTCACCGGGACCGCAAGCAGGCATCGCCTCACTCAGGCCATAGGGCCGCTCCGTCGAGGTGAGATTGCTCTGCAGGCGTTCATGCACACCTCCGGCCCCATGGCTCTCCGTTCCGACCGCCGCGATCACTGCATCCGGCCTCTGCTCCTATCATCGTCGAGGTCGAGTCTGACTCGCTCCCAACATTTATTTGGTCCGGTTTCGGAAAATACAAAAGTAGATCGTCCACGAAGGTGTAGATCACGGGGATGACCAAGAGGCTGAGGAAGGTCGACGTCATGAGCCCGCCTAGAACCAGGATTGCCATGGGTTGACGGAAGCTGGGGTCGCCGCCGCTTATGCTCAAAGCGGCCGGAAGCATGCCAGCCCCCATTGCGATCGTCGTCATGATGATGGGTCGTGCGCGCTTATGGCACGCATCGATAAGAGCATCGATTCGGTCGACGCCCTGCCGCCTGGCAACGATCGCGTATTCGACCAGTAGAATCGAATTCTTGGTGACCACCCCCATCAGCATCAAAAGCCCGATCACCGCTGGAAACGAGAAGCTGGTTCCTGTCGCAACCAATGGAAGCAGAGCGCCTCCGAGGGACAGCGGCAAAGCCATAACAATGGTGATTGGCTGCAGGAAGTCGCGGAAAAGAAGCACCAAAACCGCGTAGACGCAGAATATTCCAATGCCCATTGCAACCGCGAAGCTTGTGAATAATTCCGACGACCTCTGGAGTTCGCCCTGTTCGACAAGATGGATTCCAACGGGAAGGTTTTTCATCGCAGGCAGTTGTCTTGCCTCGTTCATAACGTCGCCCAGGATCCGGCCGTTCAGCTCGATCGTCAGCGTCACGTTTCGGGATCGGTCGATGCGGTCAATCTCCGACGCGCCAACACCCATGGATATTGAAGCGACAGACGATAGAGCGACTTGGTTGCCGTTGCCCTCGATGGTCAGTTCCGAGATATCCGATAGAGCACTACGCAGGCTCGGATCGAGTTCGACCCTTATCGGAATCTGCCGCTCGGGTAGGTTCAGCTTTGGCATGAGCGAGGAATAATCACCATCGGTCGCGATGCGAAGCGTGTCTGCTATCTCCTGCGATGTCACCCCAAGCGCTGCGGCCTTCTCGAAATCCGGTCGAATCTGAACCCGCGGAGCTTCGAGGGCAGCACTCGACGCAACGTTGCCGATGCCCCGAAGCGACCGAAGCTGCGCTTCCAAACTGGATGCTACGCTCTCCAGAACCGTCGAGTCATCGCCTGCCAGCGTAATCTGCAGTTCGGTTCCATTGCCGCCGCTCCCGACCTGGACGTGGACGCCGGGCAGTGCTGTAAGCGCCTGCCTGATAGCGCCCTCGATCTCCCACTGTTTCGACTTTCGCTTATTGATCGGCTTTAAATCGACGATCAAGGTCGCGGAGGTCGTGCTTGATGTCGCCGACGCCTCATGACCGTTTCCACCCGAAGCTGCCGTTCCAACCGCGTCGAACACGTGGGTGACGTCGGCAACCCTTGAGACGATTTTTGCCGCCGCCGCGGCGGTCGCCCGCGTGTCGTCGAGGGAGCTGCCCGGAGGTGTTGTCAATATCACCTGGGTCTGCGCGGTGTCGGATGGAGGAATGAACCCCGTCTTGAGGAACGGTATGACACTGAAGGATAAACAGACGAGCAGGCCTAGCATCAGCATAGTTGTCTTCCGATGCCCGAGGCAGAATCTCACGACCTTCATGTAGATTGATAGAATCCTGCCGTCCTCCGCAAAAGCGGGACGCGCCTTCATAAAGTAGGCGGCCATCATGGGCGTTAGCAGCCGGGCAACGAGAAGGGAGCAGAGGACCGCGACTGCCGCCGTAACGCCGAACTGGCGGAAAACCAGACCTGGAATCCCTGCCATGAAGGCTGTCGGCAGAAACACCGCAACGAGCGTCAAGGTCGTCGCGATGACTGCAAGGCCGATTTCAGCGGCGGCTTCCATTGCCGCGTCGAACGGCCTCTTGCCCATTCCCATATGTCGGGAGATGTTTTCAACTTCGACGATCGCGTCGTCGACGAGAATGCCGACGACGAGAGAGAGCGCCACCAAAGAAACGATGTTAAGGCTGAAGCCAGCCAGGTACATGACCAGGAACGTCGGAATGATCGATAACGGCAGCGCGGCGGCGGACAACAGCGTCGCACGCCAGTCGCGCAGAAACAGCATCACCACGATGACGGCGAGTGCCGCTCCCTCATACAGCATTTCCATGGACGCGTCGTAATTGGCCTCGATCGGTCCGACCGTGTTGCTCGCTTCGGTGATGCTGATCAAGGGATAAGACCCCTGGAAATTGGTCACGGCTTTTCTGACCGCGGACGCGGCGCCCGTGTCGGAATAGCCGTTGGATCGCTTGATCTCGAAGGCGACCACCGGCTGCCCATCTTCAAAGGCAAGCGAAGTCCTTTCTGCAAAGGTATCGCTGACCTTGGCGATCTGATCGAGGCGGACACTTTGGCCGGTGGACAGTGGAATAGCAATGGCCTTTAGGTCTTCGACCGATCCAACCGCGCCAAGAGTGCTCAGAGTTTGCCGCAGTCCACCAATTTGTCCGACGCCTCCCGACTGATCGATTTGGACTGCTTTGAGTTGCGTCGAGATGTCCGATGCCGTCACGCCGAGTGCGCGCATTGCCGCCGGATTGAGATCGACATGTGCTTCCCGGTCGGTACCACCTATGCGATCGACCTCACCGACGCCTTTGACCGCCAGCAGCATCTTGGAGACGTCGTTGTCAATGAACCAGGAGACTTCTTGCTCGTTGAGGTGGTCGGATTTGACGACATAAGTCAACAACGGAGACGGCTGTATCGTCGACTTCGATACCGTCGGCGGACTCATGTCTTTGGGCAGGTCTGCCTGCGCACTGTCGACGGCGTTGCGGACCTCGTTGAGCGCGACATCCGTATTCTTCCCGACCTCGAACGTCACCGTTATTGAGACGGAGCCATCGGTGATCTTGCTGCTGATGTGGTCAAGCCTGGTTAAGGACGCGAGCTTGTCTTCGATCTTGCGGGCGACTTGCGTCTCAAGCTGGTTCGGTGCTGCGCCATCAAGGGATGCCGAGATGTTGATGGTAGGCAGATCCATGTCGGGCAAGTTCTGAACCGAGAGGTTCATGAAGCCTAGAGCGCCGCAAACCGTAAGCATCGCGAATAGCAGAA
>JAGWJK010000466.1 GCA_028865845.1 Rhizobiaceae bacterium | reverse complement strand
GTGAAACCCCGGCGGCTTGACGTTGCCTGCGCAAAATGGAATGTAAATTCCAAATGTATCGGTATTCGGTTCATTTGTTCCGAAACAGGGAGGTTAGGATGACTGTTAGATTTGGTCTGCTCGGCGCCGGACGCATCGGCAAGGTGCATGCGAAAGCAGTGAGCGCGGATGCCGACGCCCGGCTCGTTGCGGTGGCCGACCCGTTTCCGGCCGCGGCCGAGGCGATCGCCAGCGCCTACGGCTGTGAAATCCGCACCATCGAGGCGATCGAAGCCGCCAAGGATATCGATGCCGTCGTGATCTGCACGCCGACCGATACCCATGCCGACCTGATCGAGCGTTTCGCCCGCGCCGGCAAGGCGATCTTCTGCGAGAAGCCCGTCGATCTCGACGTCAACCGCGTCAAGGCCTGCATCAAGGTCGTCGATGACGTGAAGGGCAAGCTCATGGTCGGCTTCAACCGCCGCTTCGACCCGCATTTCATGGCGGTGAAGAAGGCGATCGACGATGGCCGGATCGGCACGGTCGAAATGGTCACGATCACCTCGCGCGACCCCGGTGCGCCGCCGGTCGATTATATCAAGCGATCGGGCGGGATTTTCCGTGATATGACCATTCACGATTTCGACATGGCCCGCTTCCTGCTCGGCGAGGAGCCTGTGGCCGTCACCGCAACGGCGGCGGTGCTCGTCGACAAGGCGATCGGCGAAGCCGGCGATTACGACAGCGTCTCCGTCATCCTGCAGACCGCTTCGGGCAAGCAGGCCGTCATCTCCAACTCCCGCCGTGCCACTTACGGCTATGATCAGCGCATCGAGATCCACGGCTCGAAGGGCATGGTCGCCGCCGAAAACCAGCGCCCGGTCTCGATCGAGATCGCCAATGGAGAAGGCTACACGCGCCCGCCGCTCCATGATTTCTTCATGACCCGCTACACCGAGGCCTACGCCAACGAAATCGAAAGCTTCATCGCCGCGATCGAAAAAGGTGCGCCGATCACGCCGTCCGGCGCGGACGGCCTGGCCGCGCTCAAGCTTGCCGACGCGGCGCTGCAATCTGTGAAGGACGGCAAGCTGGTGAAGATCAGCTAACCTCGCAATCCGAATAGGAAGAACGAAATGGCCGGGTCACCCCCGGCCATTTGCTTTTGACGGCTGCACGCGCTGCGGTGATCCTGCGTTTATATAATGAGAAACAGCCTGTCTCCTCGAGACACGGTGCCGGCCTATCGATAGCGGGAAGACACCCCTTCTCAGGATACGCCGACGCTCTGATCGTTCAATTCGACAACGGCGTTGCCGGTTCGGACAATATCGTTATCGATGATCGCCAGCGCCCGGTTGAGATGGCCCTCAAAGACCAGCGTCGGTTCGTCGGCCATGAGCCGCAGTTCCGGCATGCCCTCCATGCGCACGACATGCGAATCCGCCAGGCCGTCGGTAATGCCCTCCATCAGCAAGTCATAATAGCGCGTGCCCGGCCCGGTGATGGCGACCGGCATTCGCTCGTGAAGGCTGAGCATGCGCGACAGGCCGATGCCGAGCGCCAGGCCCGCCTGCCGGAAGGCCAGGATGTTGCGGCGATTGCCTTGCCGAGCTCCGGTGGCGATCTTGTCGAGTTCCGCGACAGGCACGAACTTCGCCGGGATCGTATCGAGCGGCACATCGAATGCCGTGCGCAGAATGGCATAGAAACCGGCATAGGCCTCGATGCAGCCGCGCGACCCGCAGCGGCAGAGACCGCCGCCGGAAACATGCAGCATGTGCCCGAAATTCGGTGCCGATATTTCGTGCACTCCCTCCGCCCCGCGCCGCACGATGCCAAGCCCGATACTGTGGCCGAGCGACAGTGCGGCAAGCGCGCGAAAGGCACCGCCCTTGCGATCCTCTTCCTGCCGGCCGACGGCAGCGGCGACGAGCAGCGTCTCGTTGCCCAGAATGACCTTCGCCGACCAGTCCTCTCCCAGCACCGCGGCGAAATCGATCTGCTCCTTGCCGAAGATCGGCGACCAGCGCAGCACCGGCTCGGAGGCATCGACCAGCCCCTTGCTGCTGATCGAAATCATCAGAACCTTGTCGCGCGACAGCCGCGAACGGGCAACGATTCGCTCGAGCGCATCGCGCAGGCCGGCCACGAACGGCCCAACCCCGGAGACGACCTGCGGCCGGTCCTCGGTAAAGCGGTCGATCAGCCGGCCGGCATAGTCCACAAGCGAATATTGGACCGCATCCGATGAAATGATGACGACGATGAGGTAGCCGCAATCGCGCCGTTGCGAGAACTGGACGCGCGGCCGGCCACGTCCGCCGGCGGCCTGCTGCTCGGCCCGCTCGATGATCTGCGCGCGCTCCAGATCGGTGGTGATGACCGATACGGTTGCCGATGAAAGCCGCGTGAAATCAGAGAGTTCGGTATGGGCGAGCGGACCGTGGCGGCGCAGCGCCGTCAGCACCAGAACGCTGTTCTTCTGGCGGACCAATTCGGTGCTGGATTTGGTCAGCATCAAGCCGCCTCCTGTTCATTCCACCCTCCTGTCCGCATCTCCAGCTGGCCCTTCTTCCGGAGCCGATTAAACCTGATAGTGCGGGTGTTGACAGTTGAAAAAATCTCTGACACTAAATTTCTCGACTGTCGAGAAAAAAATCCGAACCTTTCTCGTCAGCGTTATCGCGGCGGCCGGCGGGAGCTAAGGGCACGTGCGGTCGCATTCACTCGGGAGGATAATTATGAGAGCTTTGATTAAGCTGGCTGCTGGTGCGGCCATCGTTTTGACCATGCAAACGGCCGCGTTTGCAAAGGACCTCGTTGTCGGCGTGTCCTGGTCGAACTTCCAGGAAGAACGTTGGAAGACCGACGAAGCCGCCATCAAGAAGGCCCTTGCAGCCGTCGGCGCAAAATACATTTCCGCAGACGCCCAGTCTTCCGCTTCCAAGCAGCTGACCGACGTTGAATCCCTGATTTCCCAGGGCGCCAACGCCCTCATCATTCTCGCTCAGGACTCCGACGCCATCGGCCCGGCCGTTGAAAAGGCCGCCGACGAAGGCATCCCGGTCATCGGCTACGACCGCCTGATCGAAAACCCGGCTGCTTTCTACATCACCTTCGACAACAAGGAAGTGGGCCGCATGCAGGCTCGCGAAGTTCTGAAGGCCAAGCCGGAAGGCAACTACGTGTTCATCAAGGGTTCGTCGTCCGACCCGAACGCTGACTTCCTCTTCTCGGGCCAGATGGAAGTGCTGAAGCCTGCCATGGACGCCGGCAAGATCAAGAACGTCGGCGAAGCCTACACCGACGGCTGGCTGCCGCAGAACGCGCAGCGCAATATGGAACAGTTCCTGACCGCCAACAACAACAAGGTTGATGCAGTCGTTGCTTCCAACGACGGCACCGCCGGCGGCGCTGTTGCTGCTCTCGACGCCCAGGGCCTCGCCGGTTCCGTTCCGGTTTCCGGCCAGGACGCCGATAAGGCTGCTCTGAACCGCATCGCGCTCGGCACCCAGACCGTTTCGATCTGGAAGGACTCCCGCGAACTCGGTAAGCGCGCTGCTGAAATCGCCATCGACCTTGCCAACGGCAAGACGATGGACCAGGTCAGCGGTGTCCAGACCTTCAACGGCGGCCCGAAGAAGGTTCCGATGAAGTCTGTCTTCCTGACCCCGATTGCCATCACCAAGGACAACCTGAACGTCGTCATCGACGCCGGCTGGATCTCCAAGGCTGAAGCTTGCCAGGGCGTCAAGGCCGGCGCCGTCGCAGCCTGCAACTAAGCAGCAGACATTGAACGGTTGACCCGATCATAATACCGACGCCGCAGCGGCTTTCCCGTTGCGGCGTCGAATGCGGATAAAGAGCAAGCAACCTTCCCTTGCATCAGGGATCCATGCCTCCCGCATTGTGCTGCGCCATCGCATCTTCCCTGGCTTGCCGGACGGCGGTCATCGGAACCGGACCAGGACCGGCCTCACAAGCGATGACGTATTTTGAGATTAGCGCGGATATTGCCGGCGATAGCGTGGAATGCATCGCGGGCCTGCGCCCAACAGTGGAGAACGGCAAAGCGATGGCCGACATGACACAGTCCACAACATCGAGCGGTCCCCGCAATGCAGAAGCCGGCGTCCTTACCCGCTTCCTGCGCGCCACCGAAATCGATACCCGCCTTCTCGGCATGATCGGAGCGCTGCTGATCATCTGGATCGGCTTCGATCTTTATCTGCGGATTTTCGACGGCCGGGAATTCCTCACCCCCCGAAACCTCTGGAACCTTTCGGTGCAGACCTGCGAGATCGCGGTCCTCGCCACCGGCATGGTGCTGGTCATCGTCACGCGCAACATCGACCTGTCGGTCGGTTCGCTGCTTGGTTTCGTCGCCATGATCATGGGCGTCATCCAGGCCAAATGGTTGCCGCAATATCTCGGTTTCGACAGTTCCTGGACCTGGATCATCACGCTGGTCTGCGGTCTCGCAATCGGCACGGCGATCGGCGCCTTCCAGGGCGCGATCACCGCCTTCATGAACGTCCCCTCCTTCATCGTCACGCTCGGTGGGCTTCTCGTCTGGCGCGGTCTCGCATGGTATGTCACCAGCGGCCAGACCGTTGCGCCGATGGACTCCACTTTCCTCGTTATGGGTGGCGGCGGCGCCACCGGCTCGATCGGCGCGACCTGGAGCTGGGTAGTCGGCGTTGCGGCCTGCATCTTCATCGTCGTCGGCATTGCCGGCTCGCGCCGGCAGAGAAAGCGCTTCAGCTTCCCGCGCCGTCCGCTCTGGGCCGAATATTTCCTCGCCTGCCTCGGCTCCGC
>JAGWJK010000465.1 GCA_028865845.1 Rhizobiaceae bacterium | reverse complement strand
CGCAGTCGTGATCCGATTGAAGGTCGCACGCGACATAGGCGCATCAGCGTCGTAACGCGACGGAAGGACATAGCGCGAATTTCCCGCGCAGGTCTTCAGGGCAACAAAGATGTCGAGAGTCTGCTGCGATAGATAAACGTTGTGGGCCTTAGACCGTTTCATTCGCTCTTTGGGGATGGACCAGACAGCGTTCTCGAAATCGACCTCGTCCCAGGTCGCGTCTTGCAGCTCGCTCTTGCGGACCATCGTCAGCAGGAAGAGCTTCATACCGAGCCGGATCGTCGGTAGCGTCGGCACGTGGTCGAGCTGGCCGAGCATTACTCGGATCTCAGCCGGGCTCAGCGATCGATCTTTCGGGACAAAGGTGGCGATCGACGCAGGGCCGACCTCGTCCGCCGGGTTCGGAACCTTCTCGCCATGCAAGATCGCAAAGGCGAAGATCAGCTTCACGATATCCCGCACATGGACAGCGGTGGCCGGCGCGCCTCTCTCCTTCACCTTGCCGCACATCATGCGAAGGTCATCAGGACCGATCTCCGTAAGGACCCGGTTCTGGAAGGTCGGAAGGATGTCACGCTGGTAGATCGAGCGGCGCATCGCTCGCGTACTCTCCGCCATGCGAGATTCCTCGAACCATCGCTCCGCGAATTCACCGAACCGCTTCGCCTCTTTGAGACGCCGCTTTTCGTGCTGCTTCTCCTGGGCAGGAGACCGCCCTTCGGAAATTGCGCGTCTGGCATCGATCAGCTTTTCACGAGCAAGTGCCAGCGAAATCCCGTCCGGACCATACCGTCCGATGGTTAGAGTCTCGCGCCTTCCGTTGAGACGATAGTCATAGCGGAACACGATCGCGCCCGACGGCTGGGCGACGATATACATACCGTCACGGTCGGTCACTTTGTATAATTTCTTCTGAGGTCTCAACGCTTTAATCGATGTATCGGTAAGCATCTCCGCTCTCCAAAACGGGCTAAAATTCAGGAGAGAGACGCCAATTATACCGTCAGCCCATATTGGGCGATGCTGAACCAGATATTCTTTTTCTAATTCAACGAGTTAATATCAAAAAATATACCGTCAGCGGCTCTCATGACGCTGACGGTATCGCTTTTTTGCTCGGCGGACAAGTTGCGCCATACCGTCTCACATACCGTCAAATCGAACCTCTGCCCCTCGATAGACGGCGAAACAAGTTGAAAATTTATTCTTTTATATCAGTAGCTTGAGTAGTGCCATGGCGTACTCTGGCGTACCCAGGGCGGCCTAAAATTATTCCCACTCGATCGTGCCGGGCGGCTTCGATGTGACGTCGTAGACCACGCGGTTGATGCCACGGACTTCGTTGATGATGCGGGTCGCGGCGCGGCCGAGAAATTCCATGTCGTAGTGATAGAAATCCGCCGTCATGCCGTCGACGGAGGTGACGGCGCGCAGCGCGCAGACGAATTCGTAGGTGCGGCCGTCGCCCATGACGCCGACGGTCTGAACCGGTAAGAGCACGGCGAAGGCCTGCCAGATGGCGTCGTAGAGGCCGGCCTTGCGGATCTCGTCGAGATAGATGGCATCTGCTTCGCGCAGGATTTCCAGCTTCTCGCGGGTGATGCCGCCCGGGCAGCGGATAGCGAGGCCGGGGCCGGGGAAGGGGTGGCGGCCGATGAAGCTGTCGGGCAGGCCGAGTTCCTTGCCGAGCGCGCGCACTTCGTCCTTGAAAAGTTCGCGCAGCGGCTCGACGAGCTGCATCTTCATGCGCTCGGGCAGGCCGCCGACATTGTGATGCGACTTGATGGTGACCGAGGGCCCGCCGGTAAAGGAGACGCTCTCGATGACATCAGGATAAAGCGTGCCCTGGCCGAGGAAATCGGCGCCGCCGAGCTTCTTCGCCTCTTCCTCGAAGGTTTCGATGAACAGCCGGCCGATGATCTTGCGCTTGGTCTCGGGGTCGGAAACGCCTTCCAACTCGCCGATGAAGCGGTCGGACGCGTCGACATGCAGCAGATGCAGATTGTAGTGTTCACGGAACATGGCGACGACCCCCGCCGCCTCGTCCTTGCGCATCAGGCCATGGTCGACGAGGATGCAGGTCAGCTGGTCGCCGACAGCCTCGTGGATCAGCAGCGCGGCAACCGAAGAATCGACGCCGCCTGACAGTGCGCAGATGACGCGCTTGTCGCCGACCTGATCGCGGATCGCCTGCACCGCCTTGGCGCGATAGGCCGACATCGACCAGTCGCCCTTGATGCCGGCGATATTGTGAATGAAATTGCCGATCAGCTTGGCGCCGTCGGGCGTGTGCACCACTTCCGGGTGGAACTGCACGCCGTAATATTTGCGTGTCTCATCGGCGATGAAGGCGTAGGGCGCATTCGAGGACGTGGCGACGACTTCGAAGCCCTCCGGCAATGCCGTCACGCGGTCGCCGTGGCTCATCCAGACCTGATGGCGCGAGCCGGAGGACCAGAGGCCCTCGAACAGTGCGCAATCGGTATTGACGTCGAGGAAGGCGCGGCCGAATTCGCGGTGATGGCCGCTCTCGACCATGCCGCCGAGCTGCATGCACATGGTCTGCTGGCCGTAACAGATACCGAACACCGGCACGCCGCTGTCGAAGATGACCTGCGGCGCCCGCGGCGATCCTTCGTCCACGGTCGAGGCCGGGCTGCCGGAAAGGATCACGGCCTTCGGCTGTAGCCGCTTGAAGCCGGCTTCGGCGGATTGAAAGGGGACGATCTCGCAATAGACGCCTGCTTCACGCACGCGGCGTGCGATGAGCTGCGTCACCTGGCTGCCAAAATCGACGATGAGAACGGTGTCGGGATGTGCTGTCTGGGTCATGGCGAGCCTTTAATGAAAAGCGTTTTGCCTGGCAATCGGGCAAAACGCGTGGAGCCTGGTTTTATTGTCCCGATTGTCCCGGTTTCCGTTGCCGGCAACCCTTAAAACCAGAACACGCCATCTTCCAGCGCGGTAAACAGCCCGTCGACGGCATAGGACAGCTTGCGGTCAACGACATGCAGATATTCCGTCCAGCCGGAAATATGCTGCAGCTCGACAACGCCGTCGGAGATGCCGCGCAGGCCCATGAAAGGCCGGTCGTAGATCTGGCAGACGCGCAGCACGGCGAAGGTTTCCATGTCGACCATATCGGCGGCGATCCGGCCATAGGCCTCGGTGCCGGAGATGATGTTGGCGCCGGTCGAGAGGCTTGCTTCCGGAATGCCTGGGATGCGCAGCGGCAGTTCGATGGCGGCCGGCTGGTCGAGGAACGGTGTGCGGCCCTTCTCGAAGCCGAGCGGTGATGCGTCCATGTCACGATAGGAAACTGAAGTGACTTGGTAAACTTCGGTCTGCTCCAGCTTGGAGGAGCCGGCGGAACCCAACGAAACGACCATGTCGGGCAGGTCGCCCTGCGCGTCCAGCTGGGCGAGCGCCCGGGTCATGGCGATCGACGCCTCGACCGGGCCGACGCCCGTCATCAGCGGATCGATGCGCGAGCGCAGGAAAGGCCCGTATTCCGCCTCCGCCGCCATGGCGAACAGGATCGATTTTCCCGAGACGTGTTTCAATTCGAATTTCATCCGCTAATTCCCTCTCGGCCTCGAATGACCATCATTGTCCCGGTCATGGAGGCAATCAGTTTTGCTGGCCCGTCGCTGATCGCATAGGCGCGCCCGTCGGCGACGATGATCGTGGTGCCGGGCTTGGTGATTTCGCCGCGAAAGAGAAACCGTTCGCCACGCCCCGGCGACATGAGGTTGACTTTGAATTCGATGGTCAGGATCGAGGCCGACGGGTCGATCATGCTGTAGGCAGCAAAACCGCAGGCCGAATCCAGGGCGGCCGCGACGATGCCGGCGTGCAGGATGCCGTGCTGCTGCGTCAGCTTGACATCGAAGGGCATCTCGATCTCCACCATGCCGTGTTCGACACGTGTCAGCTCCGCGCCGATGGTTTGCATCGCCGCCTGCTTTTCGAAACTCGTTCGGATTCGAGCCCGAAAATCGCCGCTCAAGTTTCCGCTCATGCCCACCTCTTTTTGCAGGCGCGAAATTGGCACGGTCGCTGATTTTGGACAAGCGCAATACCGCAGAAATCCGCTGTACCAACCGGCGAAAGGACCATTAAAATTGATGGGATTCCCTGTGCTCAGGTGCGAGCCCGATGCAGGCGGGGTGTGCCCGACTGGAACCAGGCTTTGACGATCTTGCCGGCCTCGACTTCATAGATGCAGATCACGTCTATTTCACCAGGACCTTCAGGAAAATTGCGTGTGACGGTTTCGTGGTCGACGACGATGTTGCCGACTGCCATCCGCCCGATAAGCCTGCCAAAGAGGTCTGGCTCGCGGAATCGCGCAACATGGCGCTTGCGGATATCGGCGGCGCCCTTGGCAAGGAGAGTGGATGGGAACTGATAATATTCGCAATCATCGGCCCACCACCGCATGAATGCGTCGATGTCACGCGCATTGTAGGCGTCCAGCTGCATGCGGACGGGCAGGGTGACGTCGATGTCGGTGTTCATGCCGGGTTTCCGATTCTTGGCGAAGATATAATCCCGTATCAAGAGTGGCACCTCTATTCCAGCTGCGAGCGATGTCTTAAGCTCAGCTGTTATGAATGTGCCCGCCGACGATCAGCCATATCGTCGACATAGTTTTTCTGATGCAAGCCCTTCAAGGGCGGAGATTAGCGGCGGTGGACTGATGACGACGATCATGAAATCGGTGAAGGCCTTTGAGGCCTGGATGCGTACGCAGCTCGGCGCCGATCTGGTGGAGGCCGATCTCGACAAGAAGCATAAGAAGATGAAGAGCG
>JAGWJK010000464.1 GCA_028865845.1 Rhizobiaceae bacterium | reverse complement strand
GATACAGCACCTGATGGATGAGGGGCTTGCCTGCGTGGTGCGGGCGGATCATCCCGAAATTCACGACAGCATTTCGCGCGAACAGTATGAGCATCTGAGGCACGTGAACGTGCTTCCGCCCGGGCGAATGCGCGTCGGTCTTTCCCAGGCGCTGCAGCAGCGCGGATTGAAACGCGAGGTCGCCGTTTCGGTCACACATTTTCTGGCAGCACCGGAGATGATCGCGGTTACGGATTATTGCGCAACACTGCCGAGATTGATTTGCCGTCATCTCGCCAAGGACGCGAGGCTGAAAGTTCTTTCGGCGCCTGTCGATCTCGGGACATTCCCCGTCGAGATGGCATGGCATGTCCGCTATCGCCATGACCCGGCCCATCGCTGGCTGCGAGCCTTGATCGCGGATGTCGCACGGGAGGTTTCCGATGCCAACTGGGCTCTCGATCTGCAGCAACGATAAACAGTTCGTTCCGAACGCGTATCTGGGAGCGTGATACTACAGTCGCCGATCGCTGATACGATTGCGTCGTGTCGCGAATCGGCGCGCAGTCACGGGTGGGTCATCATCGAAAATGCGTCGACTGAGCGCATGGACGTTGTCACTCCAGATATGGGGGACAAAATCTGCCGCTACCGATCAAATAGCTGAAATAGCTTGGAAAATCTTGATTTCAGCCAAGACTGGAAGTTGTCGCCCTGAGGCAACAGCGACCTTATTGCTGGACCGAAAGCCAGAATCGTGTCCTTTATTTAGCGGGCGGCGGTCGACAAAACGAGGGTAGTCCGCCAAGGGGTACAAATGACGCTAACAAGACAGAACCAACAAGAGGATGCATTTTCCGAAGATGCGGCGACGAAGATCGTGCGTCATGCCGGAATGCTATCCAACCAGCTTCAGGCTCTGCGGGCTCGCATGTATCCGCCGAAGGCCGAAAAGGGCCTGCGGTATTTTATGACCAACGAAGTTTCAAAGCTGACATCCATCCCGGATTCGACGCTGAAGTTGCTGTCCAATGAAGGTCGCGGCCCGGTGCCGAGCAGGCTCGAGAACAATCATCGCGCCTATACGCTGCAGCAGATCAACGAATTGCGTACGATGTTTGCCGAACAGAAGCCTTCGGAGGCTTTGCGGTTTCTGCCGCATCGGCGCGAGGGAGAGCATCTGCAGGTTCTCGCCGTCGCCAATTTCAAGGGCGGCAGCGCGAAGACGACGACCAGCGTTCACCTTGCCCAATACCTCGCACTTCACGGCTATCGCGTGCTGGCGGTGGATCTCGATCCGCAGGCCTCATTGTCGGCGATGTTCGGCTTTCAGCCGGAAGTCGACGTCCGCGCTAACGAGACGATCTATGCCTCGTTGCGATACGATGCCGAGCGGCGTCCGATGAAGGAAATCATCCGCGAAACCTATTTCGACGGCATCCATCTCATTCCGGGAAATCTGGAGGTGATGGAGTATGAACACGAGACGCCACGCATCCTCGCCCAGCGTGTCGGCACTCGTGAGGGCATGTTCTTCGAGCGGCTGAAGCTGGCGCTGGCGGAGATCGACGATAGCTATGATGTCGTGATACTTGACACGCCGCCTTCACTTGGCTTTCTGACGCTTGGCGCCATACACGCGTCAACGGGAATGATCGTCACAGTTCATCCAGCGATGCTCGACGTGTCATCGATGAGCCAGTTCCTGTTGATGATGGGTGACCTTATCCAGGTGTTGGACGAAAGCGGCGCTGTGCTGAAACACGACTTCTTCCGATATTTGATCACCCGCCACGATCCGAACGACCAGCCGCAGCTGCAGGTCGTTGCCATGCTGCGTCATCTGTTCGGCGAGGATGTTCTTTTGCCAACGGCGATCGAGAGCACCGCGATCGCGGCGGCGGGGCTTGCCCAGCGCAGTCTTTATGAATTGGAGATGGGACAGGTCGGCCGCGACACCCATCGCCGTGCCCGCGAGGCAATGGATGCGGTCAACGGAACGATCGTCGGTCTGATCGGAGAAAGCTGGGGGCGCCCATGACCAAGCCACCGAAACGGTCCTCCCTCGCGGCAAGTTTTGGATTGCTCGCGGCTGACATCAGTGCCGAGGCGCAAAAGGCCACGGAGCAGCAGCCGGTATCCCCGCCTGCTCGTGTCGGCGCGGGTGTGATCGGGGCGACGCACAAGGCGTTCAGTGATATCCGCAGCGAACGTGACCGGCTTCTCGCGATGCTGGAGGCCGGATCGAGCGGATCGATGGAACTCGATCCTACCCTGATCGACCCGTCGCCTTTTCCGGATCGGCTGCCGGACGACAATGACGAGGCGTTCGCGGAGTTCAGGAGGAGCCTCGAGGAAGAGGGGCAGAAGATCCCCATCCAGGTTCGGGTGCACCCGACGATGACCGGGCGTTATCAGGTGATCTACGGGCACCGGCGTTTGCGTGCCGCTCGTGAGCTTGGCCGTCAGGTCAAGGCATTGATCCTGGAGATGTCGGATCGCGACCTTGTCGTAGTGCAGGGCATTGAAAACGCCGCGCGGCAGGATTTGAGCTGGATAGAGCGGGCGCTGTTTGCCTCGCGCATGGATGAGGCGGGAATTCGGCCAAGGGATATTTATGCGGCGCTCCGTATCGACGATGCCGAGCTTTCCCGTATGCGATCCGTGTACCGCGCCGTTCCAGTCGACGTCATCGAAGCGATCGGCCGCGCGCCAAAGATCGGGCGGCCGCGGTGGGTCGAGTTCGGATCGGCTGTGAAGGAGGCCCCTGACCTTCTCAGGAAGGTTCGGGAGGTCCTGTCAGCTGACAGGGTACTTAAGCTGATGTCCAGTGACCGGTTCAGCCAGGTCATGACTGTGCTGAAGGCACCTACTTCCACAAGTAGCGATCTGGATCTGTTCGACCGGAGTGGAAGCCCGCTTGCGAAGCTGCGAGTATCCAGGAAGGAGTTGCGACTGAAGACCGACGGCGACAAGGGTGCGCGGTTTGCGGCGTTTCTCGAAAGCGAGATGCCGAGTCTGGTCGCAAAGTTTGAAGAAAGCGAAGATCAGCGTTCTGTATGAACCCTGTCAACTGACAGGATTCCGGACCAGCCTTCGCAAAGAAGTTTGGGAATCAAGCCCATCGACGCATGGAAGCGTTCACGGCGAGCCATTCGAGAGCCTTTGTATTCTTGTAGCGAAGATACCAACGCTTTCTTGCCGCGACCTTCGATCCGTTGAGCAGTCCGCTAACCGGCGGAAATACTCGGCATTTCCAGCTGAGCGCATCATGGAGACGAGAGAAAAGAAAGGTCAGTAACGGCAAAAAGAAAAGGCCCCCAAACGGCGAACCATCCGAGAGCCTTTGCATTCTTGTAGCGAAGATATCAATAGCTCCCACCCAATCGCTTGTCAACGCGCCATACACAGCTTTGGCGGCCGGTATCTTTTTGCCTGAAAAAAGGCAGACACATGGGAACTCTAAATCAGATCACGACGCCTTTCGGGCGGCGGCCGATGACGCTTGGAATGTTGGAAAATCAGTACGAATCGACGCAAGTTGCCGCTGGAGCTTCCGTGGACAAATGGAAGCTATTTCGTGCGCTTTGCGAAGCGAGGAGCCTCTTTGGCATTTCGGATCGTGCCCTGGCGGTTTTGAACGCACTGCTGACTTTCTACCCGCAAGACGAACTTTCCGAAGCGCATGGGTTGGTGGTTTTTCCGTCGAACGCCCAGCTGTCGCTCCGCGCTCACGGCATCGCACCGGCGACGCTGAGGCGCCATATCGCTGCTTTGGTCAACGCCGGACTGCTGATCAGGAAAGACAGCCCGAATGGTAAGCGCTACGTCAGGCGCGGCCGGGGAGGTCAGACGGACGAGGCTTTCGGTTTCAGCGTAGCAGCGCTCGTAGCAAGAGCTGCGGAGATTTTTTCTCACGCTGCCCGCATCGTTGCCGATCGCGCACTGCTACGCGCGCTGAGAGAACGGCTGTCTATCTGCCGAAGAGACATTGCCAAGCTGATCGAATTCGCGGTCGATCAACGTGTTCAAGGTGATTGGACGATGATCCACGACGCCTTCCGCATCCTGGTTGAGCGGGTTCCGCGCAAGCCCGATATCAACGACGTCGAAACCACTCTCGAAAAGATGGAGTTCCTGCGCAGTGAAATCCTTATCCGATTGGAAACGCGCATAAATGACCAAAAACAAAGCACCAATGAGTCCCAGTTTGAGCGCCACATACAGAATTCAGAAACAGACCTAAATACTGAATCTGAACGCGGCTTTGAGGCGGGGCCTGGCAAAAATGCCGAGCGAGAACGGGCTATCGAGCGGGAGATAGACGTCCAAACGGGCGGATATCAGCCACATTCAAAAGAAACGAGTGAAGCAGCGTCAATCACGTCAGGCGGCAAACTGTGCATTCCGATGAAATCATTCCCGCTCGGCTTCGTTCTGCAGGCCTGCCCCGATATCGTGGCTTATGGCCATCTCGGCCGGATCAGCAGTTGGCGCGATCTGATGACCGCTGCCGTCGTCGTGCGGTCGATGCTTGGCGTCAGCCCCTCTGCCTATGAGGATGCCTGCGAGGCGATGGGCCCTGAAAACGCTGCAACGGTGATGGCGTGCCTGTTGCAGAGGGCTGATCATATCAAGTCTGTCGGTGGCTATTTACGGGATCTGACGAGCCGGGCCGAAAGAGGTGAGTTTGCGATAGGCCCCATGCTCATGGCCTTGATGCGATCTGGCAGCCTACCGGATCGTCGGGCAGGATAGCAGTCACCAACGGAGGATGTGAGGCAGGGCAATCGCGATGTTACGTCCCATAAGGTCGGTTTCGACCGACCCCGAGGCACGCGGTTAG
>JAGWJK010000463.1 GCA_028865845.1 Rhizobiaceae bacterium | reverse complement strand
CCTGGCCTATTTCCCGATTTGAGCATCGCGGAGTACCTGTTCATAGGGCAAACGGGGGCGCAGTGGAAGCTCGACTATGGCAAGATGCAGACCGAAGCGGCCCGTCTGCTGAAAACCGTGGGGCTCGACGTCGATGTTTCCCAACCTCTCGGCAAACTGAGGACATCAGAGCAGCAACTGGTGGAGGTCGCCCGCGCGCTGTCGCTCGACGCCCGTGTTCTCATCATGGACGAACCGACCGCGGCTCTGTCGCAGCGAGAAGTTGAGCGCCTGTTCAGCGTGGTGGACGGGCTGCGCAAACGCGGTGTAGCGATGATGTTCGTCGGGCATCGGATGGACGAAATCTACCGCGTTTCCGATCGCATCGCGGTTCTTCGGGATGGGCGTCTGGTCGGAACGGAGCTGACTGCCGACCTGTCTCGGGAGCGTGCCATCCAAATGATGGTCGGACGATCGCTGGATGGGTTGTATCCACGTCATACCGCAAAACCCGGCAAAATCGTGCTTGAAGTCGATGGCCTTTCACGCGAAGGAACGTTCGAAGATATTTCGTTCCAGTTGCGGGAAGGCGAGATCCTCGGCTTTGGCGGTCTGGTCGGAAGTGGCAGAACCGAGATTGCACGCGTCCTCTTCGGCATAGACCAGCCGACGGCAGGTACAATCCTGATCGATGGCAACCCTGTCCACATTGGATCGGCAAGTGCGGCCATGGAGAAGGGCATTGCCTATGTCTCCGAAGATCGGATCGGCCAAAGCCTGGTCATGGATTTTTCCATTCTGAACAACGCCTCGCTCACCGTCCTCAACGAGGCGACAACCGGCGGAATGATGTCGCGCTCGAAAGAGCTCAGGCTCGCCGAGCCATTTCTCGACAGATTGCGTCTTCGCTTCAGTTCCTACGGACAGCCGGTCAGTTCTCTCTCCGGCGGCAACCAACAGAAGGTCGTATTGTCTAAATGGCTGGCGACAAAGCCGCGGATACTCATTCTCGACGAGCCGACCCAGGGCATCGACGTCCAGGCCAAGGCCGACGTGCATGCCATGATGGCCGATCTTGCAAGTCAGGGCATGGCAATCATCCTCATCTCGTCGGAACTGCCGGAACTGCTTGGAATGTCCGACAGAATGATAGTCCTCCGCGAAGGGCACATCTCCGGCAGGTTTGGGCGCGAAGAGGCTACGCAGGAAAGGGTCATCGGCGCTGCGACCGATGCCATCGTGCGACAGATCGATGGTGAAGTGGTTGCAGAACCAGTCCACCAGGGGATTGAGCATGTGGAGCTTCAACCACGTCAAAGTCTCCTGAAGCGCAGCTTGGCGCGTCGCGAATTCGGGCTTGTCGCCGCGATGCTCGCTGTGATCATCCCGATCTCAATTCTGAACATTCGCATGCTGAGCGGCGCGAACCTTTCAGCTTTGGCCATGGACGCCGGCCTGTTGATGATCGTCGCCATCGCCCAGATGCTTGTGCTGATTACCCGAAGCATCGATCTGTCGGTGGCGGCGGTCATCGGTCTTGCTGCCTATGGGGCCGCTTCGACGCTGCACGCTCATCCCGAGATCGGCGTGATCGGCGGCGTGCTGCTCGCCTGTGGCATCGGTTTGGTCGCAGGTATCGTGAATGGCCTAATCATCACCTATGGCAGGGTGCCCGCCATTGTCGTCACGCTTGGCACGATGTCGGTGTTCAGGGGATTGAACAGCCTTTGGGCCGGAGGCACGCAAGTCAGTGCCGATCAGGTTCCGCAGGCCTGGCTCGACATGACGAGCGCCAATGTTCTGGGCGTTCCAGCCATTATCTTGATCGCGATCGCGACATTGTTGGCCGTCGGATATTTCCTTCGCTACACTTCCATCGGCCGCGAGCTCTATGCGATCGGGTCCAATCCCGATGGCGCGCGTCTGATCGGTATCCCGGCCCGGCTCCGCATTCTCCTGGCGTTTGCCGCTGCCGGCCTGCTTGCGGGCTTCGATGGCGCACTCTGGGCATCTCGATATGCCACCGTTGACGCTCGGGTCGCGTATGGCTTCGAGCTGACCGTCATCGCCGCTGTCGTTGTCGGCGGCGTTGCGGTCCGCGGTGGATCGGGAACTGTGCTTGGCGTTGCGGCAGGCGCGCTCACCCTGTTGGTCATCAACAATGGCCTTACACTCATTCGCATCGATCCGCTCTGGCTTCAGGGCGTCTACGGCCTCGTCATTCTGGTTGCGATCGCGATCGACGCCTATGTGGCTCGCCGGGCTACTCGTGGAGGAGCGCACTGATGATCGACAATTCGAAGCACAAGACGGATTTCGTTGCGCGCATCGGCAACTGGGACAATTTCCTGGCCGCGCTCACCATTCTGGTCATTGTTTACGCCGTCTTCGAGGTGCCGAACTTTGCCTCGACCTTTAACATCTCGCAGGCGGTCGCCGGCATCTCCGAACGAGCGCTGATCGTTTTGCCGATGGTATTCCTGATCATCGCGCGCGAGATCGACCTCTCGGTCGGCAGCACGCTTGCGCTGACAAGCGTCATCTTTGGTCTGCTGACCCAGGCTGATGTCCCGCTTTATGCTGCCATTCCATTGACCTTGTTTGCGGGCGCGGTCTGCGGAGCGTTCAACGGAATTCTTGTGACGGCGCTCGGGCTCCCCTCGCTTGTCGTGACGTTGGGCACGATGGCCCTCTTCAGAGGCATTGGCTATATCCTGCTGGGATCGGACTCCATCAACGAGTTTCCGGATAGCTTTCTCGACTTCGGCATCAATACGGTCGGAGATTCGCCGGTTCCGTGGACGATCGTGCCGTTCATCGTTCTGGCGCCCCTGTTTGCCATCGCTCTCCAGAAGATGCCGCTTGGGCGTCGGATATATGCTATCGGCGGAAGCCCTGAAGCGGCCCGCTATTCCGGGATTAAGCTCGCCACCACCGTCTTCGGGCTATTCACGACTTCAGGCGTTGTTTGTGCTGCGGCCGGCATGGTCTATGCCGCACGCCTGGCCAACGCCCGGGCCAACAATGCGCTCGGCATCGAGCTCGACGTCATCACCATCGCCCTTCTCGGTGGCATCAGCGTCTTCGGAGGCAAAGGCAAGCTGACGGGCGTTCTTTGGGCTCTTCTGCTGTTTGCGACCATACGCAATGTACTCGGCCTCCTTCAGATAGGCGGCGATGCCCAAGGGACAGTCATCGGATTGCTCTTGATCGTCTCGCTGCTGGCCAGCAACGCAGCGGAGCGGATCTTTGCAAGCGTCAGAACCCATTACTTCAAACCAAAAGCGAGCGAGTAGCATCCGGCGACCCGCCTGCTCATCCATGCCGGACACTCGGAGGAGGAAGACCAAATGAAATCCAAAGTTTTGACATCGCTGCTTCTTGCCAGCACCCTTATTGCAACCGTTGCAACGGCAAGCGCCGAAGATTGCGCGAAGGCGCCCGTCACCGTCGGCTTCCTGCCGAAGCTCGACACGGATCCGTATTTCCAGGTCGCACAGACCGGTGCGGAAGAGGCAGCCGCCGAGATTGGCGGTAAGGCCATCAAGCAGGCTCCTTCGCAGGCAACTGCCGAAGCTCAGATCGACTTCATCAACAATCTGGTTTCTCAGAAGGTCGGTGTCATCGCGATCTCCGCCAATGACGCCAACGCCGTTGCTCCGGCCCTCCGTCGTGCCGAAAAGCAGGGCGTCAAGGTCGTTTCCTACGATTCCGACGTTGCGACGAACGCCCGCACGGTGTTCCTGAACCAGGCGGCCGGTGACAGCCTGGCCGAAATGATGCTGGAGTCTATGGGACAGCTCATCAATTATGAGGGCGACTTCGCCATCTTGTCCTCGACACCGACGGCCACCAACCAGAATGCCTGGATCGACTTCATGAAGAAGAAGATGGCGGCCGACAAGAAATATTCGAAGATGAAGCTCGTCCAGGTGGCCTATGGCCAGGAGAGCGAACAGGTGAACCAGCAGCAGGCCCTGGGCCTTGCGCAGGCCTTCCCCAATCTGAAGGGCATCATCATCCCGGCCGGTATCGGTCTGCCCGCGGCAGCCCGCGCGATGGATCAGGCCGGTCTTCTTGGCAAGATTAAGCTGACCGGTCTGGCCCCCGCGACGCTGATCAAGAAATACATCCAGGACGGCTCGGTCCAGGATATCTGGTGGAACGTGAAGGACCTCGGCTATCTGACCTATTATGCGGCGCAAGCTGTCGCGCAGTGCAAGGTCACCGGAAAGGAAGGCGAGACCTTCAACGTGGGCCGTCTCGGATCCTACAAGGTCGGGCCCAAGGGAGAAATCCTGCTCGGGCCGGCCAAAATCGTTACTCCGGCGAACATCGAAGAATTCAAGTTCTGATCCTCCCTGGGTAACGCCATTCCGGCGTTACCCATTTTTCCTTCGAGGAACCCATCATGAAGCCAGTACTGCTCGCCGGCGAGACTTTCCACGTCACATCATTCGCCTCCAAGGGACTGGAAGTCGGTGCGTCGTCCCGATATTCGAATGGCGCAACCCGCTACATTGCCGGGCTCGCCAATCAAGGCATCGAAGTGGTCCAGATCGGTGGAGAGCGGTGTGAGGCCGAGTTTCCACGGTCTTATGACGCACTTGCCAATTATTCCGCCGTCGTAATCTCGGACGTCGGGGCGCTGTCACTGCTCTACACGCCGGAAACGAGAATCGGCCAGCGCTCCGTCAACCGCTTGGAACTGCTCCGCCACTGGGTCGAGCATGGCGGTGGCCTGATGATGGCCGGCGGCTATACCGGCTTTCAGGGCATGGATGGCTCTGCGATGTTCCATGGCACAGCCGTCGAAGAATGTCTGCCGGTCGAAATCAGCCCCAGCCC
>JAGWJK010000462.1 GCA_028865845.1 Rhizobiaceae bacterium | reverse complement strand
CCGCCGGCCTTTTGTGAACTTGTTCGATCAGAACGTACTTTCCTGGACGTTGCCGAGGTTGACGTCGCCGAGCGTGCGGAAGGTGAGGCGAGCGCCCACCGACCAGTCGCTTGCCGTTTCGTTCGTCGAATCCTTCTTGTTGAGGAAGGAAATGCTGAAGATCGTGCATTCATCCTCGTAGGAGAGACCGACGCCCTGGCGGGTGACCTGATTGTCGTTCAGGTCGTAGCTAACCGTTCCGAAGACAGACCAGTAGTCCTTGAACTTGATCTGCGCGCGCGTCTGGATTTCGTCCTGGTCGGTGGTGAAACCATATTGCGGCTGAGCTTCGATATGAGTGTATGTCAGCTGCGTCTGGAAATCGCTGTTCGCATAGCCAACCGAGGTATCACCACGGCGGAAGGCGAAGTCCTTCTCGTCGAAGCGATAGGACGTCGACAACGAAATACCCTGAGGCGTCGTCAGGCCAACGGAGCTGACATAGTCGGAGCGTGTCGTCTCAAGGCCCGATTCGGCGCCGACGCCAACCAGATCGTCCGTTGCAAACGAATTGCGGCCGGCAAGCTGGAACGACTGCCCGAAGATGCTCTGCAGCTGATAACCGCTGTCGAACGTGCCAGTGTAACGCCAGCCGACATTGGCGCGAGTGCCGCCTTCGATCCGGTCATAACCCGAGAACTTGTCACGATCGAACAGGTTCGCGGCATCGAACACGAAGCTTTGCGCATCTTCGTTCGGAAGCTGGCCAGCGAGCTGTTCGTCCGGACGCACATAGATCTGCGCGATCGGTTCGAAGACATGCGTGCTGCCCGGTGCCGAAAACAGCAACGGATACTTGGCTTCGAGGCCTGCTGTCAGCATGCCGCGCGTCGCGTAGTCGCTGTCATCGTAATTGCCGCTATAGGAGAACGATGGACCGACCGTGTTCGGGTTGTCCATATTCAGCCCGAGGACATCGCCGCGAGCGGCGAGCAACGGCGTGAGCACCAGACCCTGATCCGTCGTAAACGTGCGCTGCCACTGCAATTCGGTGGTGAAGCGCGTATCGGATCCCTCCAAACCGAGGAAGCGGTCGTTCAGGTCGGCACTGCCGAGGCTGGCGACGTTATCGAGAGCAGAGGCCTCGCGACGCGAAATATGCGTGAAGTTGACGTTGGCGGAAAGTTCGCCGCCATAAACCGATTTCGGATCGACATAATGATAGTCGATGGACGGATAGACAATGGCCTGCTGCTTTTCGGCAGCGCTGCTCGTCGTCGCGTCCTGTTCGTCATAGTAGAATGCGCGCGCGTCGAAGTAGTTGCGCTTGCCGATACCCGTCAAATAGACGTCGTTGGTGTGGGTCGACTGGTCGAGCCCGTCAAGGCCATAGGTGCGCGAGAAGTTGTTGTCGCTCTGCACCATGACATCCCAGCCGAACGTCCAGCGCGGATTGATCTTGAAGTCTGCCTTCGAGTTGATCATGCCGCGGGTCTTGGCTTCCGCGTCGCTGGTCCCGGCGGTAAACTCCTCTGGCTTCATCTGGTCGATGCCGGCAACGCGCAGGATATGAGTGCCGTTTTCAAAGCGCTGGCGGAATTCGCCTTCGAGCAGCAGACCCTGGCTGGTATAGCCCGTGGCGGTGATCGTCGCGTCCATGCTCGGCGAGATCACGTAGTAGTAGGGAACCTTGACGCCGAAACCGAGGTTTTGAGAGATGCTCATCGACGGAAACAGGAAGCCGGACTTGCGCTTCACGGTATTGTCCGGAACTTCGATCCACGGAACATAGGCGATCGGCTGGCCGAAGAGCTCGAACTTGGCGTGTTCCAGGCGCACGGTATGCGTCACGCCGTTCTGGACGACGCGCTGTGCTTTGACCTGCCAGAGCGGAGCCTTACCCTCTTCCGAGCAGGGCAGACAGGCGGTGTAGACGCCCTTGGTCAGGATCATCTGCGTTCCGCCGACGCGTTCGCCCTTTTCAGCGGCAAGACGCGTATTGTCGGGCATTTCGAGGCGCAGTGCGTTGACGAAGCCGTCGGAGAAATTGTCGGTGACGTCCATCTTGTCACCGTACATGCGGTTACCGTCCGGGCCGATCAATTCGATATTGCCGAGCGCCATCATGCGTCCGGTCTTCTGATTATATTCGACCCGCTGGGCGACCATTCTATAGCCGCCATAGTTGATCTGGACCGCACCGCTCGCGGTGACGACCTGCGTATCTTTGTTGTAGACCAGTTCGTTGGACGAAAGGATCAGCTTGGAGCCATCCGGTACCTTGACCTTGATGGGAGAAGTTGCGGCACCGACGCCGGCATTGCTGTTGGTGTCCTGGGCGTAGACTACGACCGGGCTCATGACAAATGCATATGCAGCCGCGCCCATGACGAGGGCAGCCACAAAATTACAGATACTCTTGCGGTTGCCTGCCGCCACTTAGCCGTCCTCCTGATGAAGCAGGATCGTTGCCCCGAATGCCAAAGCGACGATCACGGGTATCCATGTCGCCACAAAGGGTGGAACCACTCCGCTGCTCCCGAATGCCTTTACAAGCACGGTGACAACATAAAGCACGAAGCCTGAGAGTATTCCACCCAGAATCACGGAGCGCGATTGGTTGAATCTACTGAATTTTAAGGACACGGTTGCTGCAATCAATGTCATTGCCACCAGAAGGAATGGCTGCGACAACAGCGAGTGAAATTGTGTCTCGAGCGCCTTGGTTGAGATACCAAAGGACTTAGCGACCTTAATTCGATTAGAAAGATCATAAAAAGCAATGGTTTCCGGCTGCGCCAGACGCTGGGAAACGAAATCCTGCTTCAGATTGGTGCGAACCTGTACCGAATTTTTATGAACTGGAATTTCGCCCGGCGTACGCTCGATAACGGCGTTAAGCAACCAGTAACCATCTTCCAATTTTGCCGACTGAGCGTCCTGCCGCAGAACGATATTACCCTGTGAATCGAAGTGGATAAACACGACGTTCATCAGTGTGGTGCCATTGTCGAGAACTGCCTTGGCGCCGATGATCACATCGTCCTTGCCGCTCGATTGGCGAAGCCACGGAACCGACAGGGCATTGTGGTAGGACGGGTCGCCGCGCAGGTCCGCTTCCATCGTTTCAGCCTGGCGCTGACCCCATGCCGCGATGGGGTTGAGAGCGAGCATCGTCAACAATCCGACCATAAAGGCGCCGATCACGAAGGGCGTCATGAACTGCCAGACGGAAATGCCGGCCGCGCGGGCAATCACCAGTTCGCGCCGGCGATTGAGGGCGATCAGCACCGTCATACCGACGAAGAGGGCGATGAAGGGAACCGTCTGCTGCAGGATAAACGGCAGCCGCACCGCCGTCATGATCAGGCCGACGGTCACGGTGTAGCCCGGCAGTCCGGCGAGCCGTCCTGCCGTTTCGCTGAAATCGACGAGATAGACGATCGAAATCACACCCAGGAAAAACCAGAAGGTCGTGATGACGTAGCGAACGAAGAAATAGCGGCCGAGCGTGCTGAAGATCATGCACCGCTCCCGTTCGAAGTGCCGCGTGGTGTCGGCATGCGATTCTGGATCTTGTGCCACCAGACGCCGATGCGATTGCGCAGCGCGGCCGGCATCGACATCTTGCGGTTCCGGAACAGCAGCAGGATCGCGATGAGCGCCGCGCCGATGTTGACCGCATAGAGCACGCCGATGAAGTAAGACGCGTTTTCGATCTGGTTCGCCGCGTAGAAATCCGCCCATCGCAGCGCAAAGGAGATGGTTAGCGCCGACACCAGCGGATGCATTCGCGCTTCGCGGTGAGATCGGGCGTCGCCGGCAATGACCAGCGATATCAAGGCGAAGATGGCGGGGAGTGCCCAGTCAGTCAGACGGCGATGCAACTCGGCGCGATAGCCGCCTGGTTTTGCTTTGAAATCGGCGTCGTTGGGATCGGGATTCAGCAGGAAGCCGAGATCGCGGTCGCCGGCGCGTAGCGTTGCCTGGCCGCGGCTCTGCGTCATGTCGGAAAGATCGAAGGAATAGGAATCGAACTTGATGACCGAGACGTTGCCGTCGGCGGTTTTGCGATGAACTTCGCCGTCCTTCATCAGCAGCGAGGTGCCGCTGGCATCGACCGCGCCTTCCTTGGCGTAATAGATAAGGTCGAAGGCCGGATCGCGCGAATCCACCACGAAGAGCCCCTTGAGGATACGTCCCGACAGGCGCTGGGTGATTTGCACGTAAAGGCCGTCTTCGATGCGGCGGAAATTCTTTTCCTCGATGACGGTGGAGAGCAGGTCGGCATAGGCTTCCGCGACCATCTGGCGGGCGGCAACACGCGCTTTCGGCTCGACCATATTGTCAACGACGAAGGAGAAGACGCTGATCCCGATGGCAAGAATCATGATCGGGCGGATGATGATGCTGCGGCGTGCGCCTGCCGCTTCCATCACGGTCAATTCGGAATCGCTGTTCATTGCCGTCAGCGTCTGCGTGATGCCGATGACCAGCGCGAAGGGCAGGACCACGGGAATGATGGTCGGCAGAATCAAGGTGGCGAGCGTTGCAAACGAACCCATCGATTGGCCGCTGTCGGTCACGAGATTGATTCGCTGCAATACCTGGGTCGTCCAGATGATCGCGAGCACCGGTAGCAGCGCTACCAGGAACATCATGCCGACACGCCGAATGATATATGTTTCGAATAACTTCATGCCGGCCCTTAAACGCAATGCCCGGCCGTGCGAGCCGGCAGAGATTCATCCTCCTCTACGCTGTTTGCGTTTTTTTGGCGACAACCCGATCGCAAAAAATTCGTTAATTTTCCGAAATTCTTCTGCTGTGTGTCGTTTGGGATAATGCCAGCAAAG
>JAGWJK010000461.1 GCA_028865845.1 Rhizobiaceae bacterium | reverse complement strand
TTCAGATGATCGTCACCGGAGAAGCCGGACGCCTTGCGCGGCGTCAGATCGTGATTGCCGTCTTCAAGCCAGACGATCTCAATCCGCTCGGAAAGCTTATAGTGCGAAACCTCTTCCCGTGAGCCGAATTGGTCACGGGTGCCTTGGCAAACGAGGGCGGGGGTTCTCAAATCTGCGAGATGTGCGGTTCGCAGTTTCTCCGGCTGTCCCGGCGGATGAAACGGGTATCCGACACAAACCAGTCCAAGGATATTCCCCGCTTTCAAACGGTCATCCGCGATCATGCTCGCCACACGGCCGCCCATCGATTTACCGCCTATGACCAGCGGGCCGGCTATGCGGGCAGACGCGATTGCCTCGTTATATTCCCGCATCAGCATCTCGACCTTGGGAGGAGGGGACTTGGTGCCGGAGCTGCGCCGGCTTGCCATATAGGCAAATTCAAACCGTGCCAGGCGCATATCATTGGCGGCGAACGCGGCGGCAAGACTGTTCATCCAGGGCGTATCCATGGCCCCGCCGGCGCCATGCGCAAAAAGGATGGTCGCAGCGGCGTTTTCCGGTCCGGTGAAGAGAAATTTTGTCATCCAGCCTCCCGTCGAGCGTCAAGCAGCATCAGCGGCTCAAACGTCTCCAGCCAACTGCGACCTCTCTCCCTTATCTGTCCAAATTGCACTGTCACCGCAAGGCTTGGACGCTGGATCTGTGTAAATTCCGCTGCCATCGTGTTCAAACGTCCCAACCCACAAAATGATATGCGTCTGGACCACCACTATTGCTCGGTTCATCAGTTTGCGGACTACACGACCGTGGATTTCTGCAAGCCAGAAAGATGACGCAAAACTGTCAATTGTCTCAGCTACTTGCATATCCAGTTGATGAATGGGAGAGATCGGCATGAACCCTTCGAAACGAGCTGTGGTCTTGAGGGAGCTTGCCTCTGGAATTTCGTCCATCGCCTTGGGAAGACCTGTCCGGGTGGCCATCGACGGACGAACAGCCTCCGGCAAGACAACGCTTGCCGGCGAACTTGCGGAAATGCTTGCCGCTGATCGTAGGGACGTTATTCGCACCACGATCGATGGATTTCACAGGCCCAAGATCGAACGATACGCGCGCGGGCGACACTCGCCGGAGGGGTATTATCATGATGCACGCGATCTTCCGGCGATCAACGCGCTGCTCCTGTCTCCGCTTGGACCGGGCGGCAACCGTGAGTATCGCACGGCCTCATTCGACCTCGACAGCGACCGGCCGATCGAACAGGAGTCGAAACTCGCCTCGGACAACGCCATCCTCCTCGTGGACGGTACGTTCCTCCAGCGACCCGAGCTGCTGAACGGCTGGGATCTGGCAATTTTCGTCGAGACAACGGAAGCCGTGTCTGCAGAGCGCGGTATCGGTCGCGATACCGAGCGCCTGGGTGGAACGGAAGCCGCCCGGCAGCTCTATGCCACACGATATCAGCCTGCATACAAACTTTACGAGAGCATCTGCACTCCGCACTCCAGCGCGGACTCGGTTTTCAACAACGATGACTTTGAAAACCCTATCCTGACCATCCGCGAAGATGGCAGGATGTTACCGAAAATCGCGTGACCATCTCTGGGCCATCATTCGCAGAGCCGATGCCTGGGCTGCCGACCTTGGCTGGGTGCCGCCGGCATCGGATGCCTGAGGCACACTATCCTTCGCGCTGGCGCTACCGGATACCGGCGCGCAGGAAGCTCTGGATGAAGGCGCGCTGGAAGAGCAGGAAGATCACCATCAGCGGCGCCGAAGTCATCAGCGCTGCCGCGCAGATCACCGACCAGTCGATGCCCTGGTCGACCGAGGCGAAGACTTGGAGCCCGACCGTTAGAGGCCGCGTTTCGACCGAGTTCGTGACGATCAGCGGCCAGAGGAAATTGTTCCAGTGATAGCTCACGGAGACGAGGCCGTAGGCGACATAGATCGGCCGGGCTAGCGGCAGATAGATGCGCGTGACCGTCTGCAATGTCGTCGCGCCTTCGAGACGCGCAGCGTCGTCCAGCTCCTTCGGTATCGTCTTGAAGCTCTGCCGGAGCAGGAAGATGCCGAATGCCGATGCGACATAGGGAATGGCGATGCCGGTCAGCGTGTCGATAAGCCCGAGGCTGTGCAGCGTCTGGTAGTTCTGGACGATGAGCACGTCGGGCGTGACCATGAGCTGCACGAGGATCAATCCGAACAGCAGGCCGCTTCCCTTGAACGGCCAGCGGGCGAGCGCAAAGGCGGCAAGCGTGCAGATCACGAACTGCGCAAGCATGATGCCGATGACCAGGATCACGGTGTTGAGGAAATAGCGCGCAAAGGGCGCCGCCTGCCAGGCGTGGACGAAATTGCCGAGCGTAAGGGGTGCGCCGAGATCGAAACGCGTTGCATAGGCGGAAGGATGAAAGGCCGCCCACAGTGCATAGACCAGCGGAAGACCCCACAAAATGCCGGCAATCCAGCCTGCGACCGTGAGAATGAACTGTGTCGTCCGCTCAGACATGCGTCATCCTATCGGTAGTGTATCTTGCGGTCGAGCAGGAAGAACTGGGCACAGGCGACCAGCGCCAGCACAATCAAAAGGACGCTCGACAGCGCCGCCGCATAGCTGGAATCCCAGAAGCTGAAAGCCACCTGGTAGATATAGAAGAGCAACAGCGAGGTGGCGTTGTTCGGCCCGCCGCCGGTCATAGCGATGACCTGATCGACGATCCGGAATGCATTGATCAGCGCATTGATGCCGACGAAAAGCGTGGTTGGCATGATCAGCGGCCAGGTGATCCGGCTGAAGGTCTGCCATCGGCTGGCATTTTCCATGCGCGCCGCCTCGTAGACATCGGTCGGTACCTGCTGCAGCGCCGCCAGATAGAAGATCATGAAGAAGCCGGACTCCTTCCAGACGGTAACCGCCATCAGGGCCGGTAGTGCCGTCGTCGTATCACCGAGCCAGTTGTTGCTTCCGAAGCCGAAGACATGGCCGATCTGGTCGAACAGACCGTAACCGGGCGTATAAAAGAACAGCCAGATATTGGCGGCCGCGATCATCGGCAGGATGGTCGGCGTGAAAAAGGCAAGCCGCAGCAGGCCGCGCCCCGGAATACGGCCATTGACCCACAGCGCCATGGCGAGCGCGAGGCAGATCGCCGCCGGGACGGTGATCAGCGCGTAAAGCAGGTTGTTGACCAGCGCCTGCCAGAAAATCGGATCGGCAACCATGCGCTGATATTGCGCGATGCCGATGAAATGCGCCGGCCGGCCGCCGCGTGGGGTTGAATAGAAGCCCTCAATGAAGGTCGAGACCGCGGGTATATGCGTGAAGGCCGCCAAAAGCACGACGGCCGGCAGAACCATCAACCAGGCCCGGACATGCATGTTCTTCCACACGGCTTTGGCGTTTCCCATATCGTTTCATCAATGCCGGCGCCCCTTCCAGGGCGCCGGCATCGTTCCGTCCTTAGTTCTGGTAGGGAGCGAGGATCTGCTCGGCCTGCTTCTGGGCTTGGTCGAGAGCCGGCTTGGCGGCGCTGGTGCCGGTCAGGATGGCCTGCAGCGCGTCGTTCAGCGCCTTGGTGGTCTGCTGGTTGTCGTGGACCGAGAGTTCAGCCTTGGCGACTGCCAACTGGTCGCGTGCGACAGCCGCTGCCGGGAAGTCCTTGACATACGCCTTCATGCGGTCGGTTTCCCATGCATCCGGACGGGTGGCGACGTAGCCGGTCTGGATACCCCAGTCGGCAGCCAGGTCCTTCGTCGTCAGGAATTCGGTGAGCTTGAGGGCTGCTTCCTGCTTGGCCTTGTCGCTGGTCTTGAAGATGTAGACGTTGCCGCCGCCGGTCGGAGAGCCGCCCTGCACCTTGGCCGGGAGTTGCGCGACGCCGAAGTCGAACTTCGCGTTGGCGCGGACGTTCGTCAGGTTGCCAGTCGTCGTCCACATGATTGCCGTCTTGCCTTCGAAGAAGTCCTTCGGCGTGGTGCCCCAGTCGATGATGCCCTTCGGCATGACTTCGTACTTCTGCGCCAGATCGGCGAAGAATTGTGCGGCCTCGACGATGGGAGCGCCGTTGTAGTTGACCTTGGTGCCGTCCTGGTTGGCAAGTTCAGCGCCGTTTTCGATGGTCAGTGCCTGGAACAGCCAATAGGGGAAGCCCGACGACGGAATTTCCACGCCCCACTGGGTCGTGTTGCCCGATGCGTCCTTCACGGTCAGCTTCTTGCCGAAGCTGACGAGTTCGTCCCAGGTCTTCGGCGCATCGGTGAGACCGGCCTTCTTGAGGGCGTCCTTGTTGTAGTACTGGACGATGGTCGAGCGCTGGAAGGGAATGCCCCAGGTGTGGCCTGCAGCCTGGCTGTTGGCCATGAATGCCGGATAGAAGGACTTCAGCCATTCGCCATCAGCCGGCGAGGTGGCAAGCTGATCGATCGGCAGGATCATGTCGGCGTCGACGAGCGTGAACATGTCGGTCGATAGAAGCACGGCAACATCAGGCGCGTTGCCGGCGCGGGCAGCCGTCATCGCTTTGACGATCGAGTCCTGGTAGCTGCCGGTATAGACAGACTTGACGGTGATATCGGGATTGGCCTTTTCGAAGTCGGCGATATAGCCGTCGATGATCTTGGTGATCGGGCCGCCGACGGCGATCGGATAATAGAAGCTGATCTCGGTGGCGGCGAAAGCCGGGCTGGCCAGGAACGTGCCGGCAAGCGCGATGCCGGCCAAAGCTTGGGCAAAAGACTTCATAGTAATTTTTCCCTTTGATGATGAACTGAATATCCCGTCTCGGGAGCGTCGCCGCTGCCGATCGGGTCGAGGCGTCGTCCGCTTTCGCG
>JAGWJK010000460.1 GCA_028865845.1 Rhizobiaceae bacterium | reverse complement strand
CATCGTCGATCGCTGTGGCGGCAATTACGACTGCAAGGACGCCAAGCTGATCGTCCTGCAGGACGGCGGTAGCAAGGCTGACATTTACAGTGGTGAAGAGGTCAACGACCATGATGGTGATGGATCGCCAAGCAACGTTTCCGGTTATCAATTCAAGTACAAGACCGGAAACCTCGGCATATCCCAGAACGGGAAACCGTCGCAGTTGAACGGCAAGGCGAGCGACGTCAAATTCGACAACGGCGTCGCCTTCGAGTCGGACAAAAACTACGTCTACGTCTACAGCAGTTGCAATGTCGACGGGGCCGGCGCCGTGGCAGGCATTACGGGCTCCTGTGGCTTGAATTATGTTGGCGTCGACAAGAAGACATCGAACGCGATCCAGATCAGCGGCAATTTCACCGCCGCAAACGGCGTGTCGACCGGCCCATCGTTTACATGCCTCGCCGGTCGGGACGCCGGGCAGTTCTCGTTCCTCAACAACGGCTATGAATACCGGCTGACCAGCGATCTCTGCCCCGATGGCAGCACCACGCTCTCCATCATCTCCAACAACGTCGTGAAGTCGAGTTTCGATCTTCACATACGGCCGCTTGCCGGAAGCAATTGAGAGGTAGGGCCGAAATCTGCGCTGCGACCAACTTCCGCAAGAACAGGTTATTTTCCTGACTGGACAGCGCCGTTGCGATGTCCCATAGAACCGCCAAAAGGGTTAACGCCCTGATGGGACTCGGGATGGAAGGTCGGAAAAATGGCTCTGGCGGATGCGAAGGCTGGGACAAGAAACGAGGCGGGGATCGCAACCGTCCTCGATATTCTGAAACAGGCCTTCGGTGAGCGCTTTCAGACGGGCGAGAGCTTCCGAGCCCAGCATGCCCACACTACGACCTATATTCCGACCCAGCTTCCCGATGGCGTGGTTTTCGTCGAGACGAGCGAAGACGTGCAGGCAGTCGTCAAGGCTTGCGCCGAGCACAAGGTGCCGATCATCGCCTTTGGTACGGGATCGTCGCTCGAAGGCCAGGTAAACGCGCCAAACGGTGGAATTTCCGTCGATTTCAGCCGGATGAATCGGGTTCTTGAAGTGAACGCCGAGGATCTGGATTGCCGTGTCGAGCCGGGCGTCACCCGTGAGCAGCTCAACACCTATCTGCGCGATACCGGTCTGTTTTTCCCGATTGACCCCGGCGCCAATGCCTCGATCGGCGGCATGGCGTCGACGCGCGCATCCGGCACGAACGCTGTTCGCTATGGAACGATGAAGGACAATGTGCTTGCGGTAACGGCCGTCACCGCAACTGGCGAGGAGATCCGCACGGCGCGGCGCGCAAAGAAGTCGTCGGCGGGTTACGATCTGACCCGGCTGTTCGTCGGCGCGGAAGGCACGCTCGGCGTATTGACCTCCGTTACGCTGCGCCTGCAGGGCATTCCCCAGAAGATAGCCGGTGGCGCCTGCGCGTTTCCGAGCGTGAAGGCCGCCTGCGATGCGGTCATCATGACGATCCAGATGGGCGTTTCTGTCGCCAGGATCGAACTGCTCGACGCCATCCAGATGCGCGCCTGCAACCGCTATTCCGGCCTGACCTATGACGAGCAGCCGACGCTGTTTCTCGAATTCCACGGCACGGAAGAAACCGTTGCGCTGCAATCGGAGCAGTTTGCGGAGATTGCGGCCGAATGTGGGGGCGGCGAGTTTCTCTGGACCAGCAATCTTGAGGAGCGCAACAAGCTTTGGAAGGCCCGCCACGATGCCTATTGGGCCTCGCGCGCCTTGGCGCCCGAGCTTGCTGCGCTGTCGACCGACGTCTGCGTGCCGATCTCGCGGCTTGCCGAGTGCGTTGCCGAGACCCAAGCCGATATCGAGGAGCATGGATTGCTCGCTCCGATCGTCGGTCACGCCGGCGATGGCAATTTCCATGTGCTGGTGTTGTTCGACGACAAGACCCCGGAAGGGATCGCAACGGTCGAGGCTTTCGTCGGGCGGCTGAACGCGCGTGCTCTGGCGATGGACGGCACCTGCACCGGCGAGCATGGCGTGGGGCAGGGGAAGATGTCGTTTCTCGAACAGGAACTCGGCGGTGCCGTCGATCTGATGCGGCAGATCAAACGCTCGCTCGATCCGGACGGAATTTTCAACCCCGGCAAGATATTCCACATTCATTGAAAAATGGAATATTGCCATGATCTTGGCTTGCCCCGGGCGTGAATGACGTTAGGCTAGAGCATCCCGTTTTCAGATGGCGTCATGGAAAGCGGCTAAGATGCCCTAGATCAACGGCATGATCCCAAAAACTGCGTCGCAGTCTGGATGGGATCGGGCTCAGACTGAAGCACTAGGGTGCCTTTTGCGTGTCCGAGGGGATACGGGCGCTTTGGTATCGCAATCGGAATGCAGAATGGAGACGGTGTGCATTGTTAGGTAAGGTCCTGGTTTTTCTAGGGGGACTGCTTGTAGTGGTGCTTTTCTTGGCGCTGCTCGCTCCGCTCTTCATAGACTGGACCGATTTTCGCAAGAATTTCGAGGATCAGGCGAGCCGGATTATCGGCAAGAAGGTGACCGTGCACGGCACCGTCGACGCCCGGCTTTTGCCTTTCCCTTCGGTGACATTGCACGACGTGCGCGTCGGCCAGGAGGAAGACGGCACACCGCTGGTGCAGATCGCGCAATTCTCCATGGATGCCGAACTGGCGCCTTTCCTTTCCGGCGAAGCCCTGATTTTCGACATGCGCATCTCCCAGCCGAAAGTCCGGCTAAGGCTGCTCAAGGACGGCACGCTCGACTGGATGCGCGGCAGCCAGGCGGAAATTCCGGCAAAGACGGTTGTGCTTGAGAATGTCCATGTCGACGGCGGCGATATCCAGTTCATCGACGAACAATCCGGCCGTACCCGGCATGTGACCGGCTTCAACGCCGAGATGTCGGCAAAATCGCTCGCCGGTCCGTGGCGGATAGAAGGCGATGCGTCGCTCGACGGCGAACACGGAAATTTCACCCTGTCGAGCAGCCAACCGGACGATAACGGCGTGCTGCGCGTGCGCACCCGCCTGCAGCCCGATCGCCATCCGTTGAACGTCGATCTCGATGGCGAATTGAAGCTGATCAACAGCAGGCCCGACTACATCGGCTTCTTTACCGCGGGGATCGAGGACAAGGAGACGCACAAGCCGAGCGACGAACAGGTTCAGCCGCGGGCAAAGGGACGCTTCGAACTCACCAACGAGCGCATCCGCGTTCCGGAATACAGGCTTGAAGTCGGCGCCGCGGACGATCCCTATGTCGTCACCGGCGAAGCGACGCTCGATACCGGCTCGAAGCCGGAGTTCCTGCTTACCGCAGACGGCCAGCAGATCGACGTCAACCGCCTGGGCAACACGCAGGGCACCACCGGCAAGACAACCCGCAACCCTGCCGTTTCGGCCCGCCAGCGGCTCAACAGCCTGATCGCGATCGCAGCGGAGATTCCAATCCCGCAGGTGCCGGGCAAGGCGACCTTCCGCCTGCCGGCAATCGTTGCCGGGGATACGACCATTCGCGACGTGCAGCTCGATCTGGAGCCCGCTGGGACTGGCTGGAAGATCGATCATGCGATCGGCACGCTGCCGGGGCGCACGCAGGTCGAAGCCAAGGGTAACTTGACCTTGCAGGGAGAGCCGAATTTCATCGGCAATCTCGTCGTCGCCTCCAATCAGCCTTCGGGGCTCGCCTCGTGGCTCGCAGGCTCGGTCGATCCCGCTATTCGCCAGTTGCGACAGGCCGGCTTCTCCGCCGATGTCGATTTGCGGCATGAGGAGCAGCGTTTCGAGAACCTTGAGATCGCGGTCGGATCAGCGACGCTGAAGGGCCAGATCGATCGACAGGCGCAGGCCGACAACCAGCCGCCGAAACTCGCGGTCGATCTCAGCGGCGATGCGCTCGACCTTGATGCCTTGCGGGCCCTTACCAGCCTGTTTACCGGACAGGACGCCGGCGACACCTTGCTCGATCACCGGATCACGGCGCATCTGAAGGCCGACAAGTTTGCCGCCTTCGGCGTGCAGGCCGACAATGTCGAGACCTCGTTTGGGATCGCCGACGGCGCCTTGACCCTGGACAAGCTCACGGTGAGCAATGTCGCCGGCGCCGAGATTACCGCGACGGGCCGGGCCGACGGATCCCTTTTGGATTACAAGGGCTCGGGCGAAATCACCTTCAAGGCGGCCGATCCCGGTCCGTTCTTCGAAATGCTCAGCCAGCATCTGCCGCATCATCCAGCCCTCGACAGGCTGGTGCGGAATGCGGCGTGGTACGGCAACACGGCGCTGCGTGGCGCCTTGACGCTTGGCGGCGATCAGGGCGACGGGCTGGCCGTGACGCTTGCCGGCGTTTCCAACGGCAGCCGCGTCAATCTCGATTACCGCATGTCCGACCTCCTGGCACTGACCGGCAAGGGGACGACGACGCTCGAGGCGACGCTTGAAAATTCCGTCACGTCGATCCTCTTCGGACAGGCCGGTCTCGACCCGCTGCCGGTCGATGCCGATGCCAATGGCCGCCTGACCTTGAAGGTCACCGCCAACGGCACCGATCCCGCCGACGCGGCGCTGACCTTTGCCACCGACAAGACCTCGTTCACCGCCAACGGCAAGGTGGATGTGCGTCCCAATTCGTTCCTCAACGGCAATATCGTGCTGTCGCTGGAGAGCGCCGACATCGATCCATACTTCGTCATGAATGGTATCGGCGTGCCGCAGATGGGTACCGGTTTGCCGGTGAAATTCCAGGCGAATGCGACGCTCGATGCCGACAAGGTCGTACTCTCCGACATGAAGGGACTGCTTGCCGACAACAATGTCTCGGGC
>JAGWJK010000459.1 GCA_028865845.1 Rhizobiaceae bacterium | reverse complement strand
TTCGGCGATGCGGTCCGACGCCCGCTCCTCGTCGGCCGCGCCGGAAAAGGCGGCCGCCTGTTCGATCAGTTCGCGAAGGTTTTCCTTTACGATCGCGATGCGATCTTCGATCTCCGGAATGGTCAGCAGAATGTCAGACATGCGTTTCTCCTTCGCGACGCCCCGTCGCATCTTGTCTGCGGGTACGGTTGATAGGTGGATAGTATCGTCGGGGAGCCGGGCGCGGCAAGACTATGCCGACGTTCTATTTGCCGATGCTCGCGAAAATCCGCTGGCGCGACAATGTCGCCCAGTTAGATCGACGTGGACACCCGGTTGGCGATTTCGTCGAGCATCGCGTCGGAGGAGGGGCCGACCACCGCATAGGCGGTGCCGTTGCGCTGCCAGGACACGATGCTGATGTCGTCCCTTATGGTTTCATCGAAATCGCCGTCGTCGGTCACGCTTTCATTCTTCATGAAGCAGATGGCAACGACGTCGCCGTCGAGATCCTTGTAGATTAGCTGGCCGGCGGGCTTGCTGTCGGCGATGAACATGCGTGCGCCCTGAAAGACCAGCCCATCGGCGGAAAGGTCGGGCAGGGTAAACTTGACGCCGACGGTGCCCGTCAGCCATTTGGTGATTTCCTGTATCTCGCTTGCCTGGACCTCGACGGTGTGTCGCGGCTGATGCGAATAGATGCGATGATAGGCGGCGATATCATCGAGCCACGAGTGAACCGGCGCCGTTGCCGCCGGCACGGGAACCGGGTTGCTCGGAGGTTGGATGCCGAAGAGGTAACCGAGACCACCGCCGACGACGAAAAGAATGAGTGCCGCGGCAAGGGCCTGCCGGCCGGTCGGCGCGAGCTTCAGCGACGGACGTGCGAGGCGAGGGGCAGGCTCCCGCGATTTCGGGGGCTGCGCACTCTTGATGGAGCGCACCAGCGCCAGCGGCACGGGTTCCTTCAGCACCTCGTCGAAAGCCTTGCGGCCGACATCGGAGCCGTGTTTCAGCTCGTCGAAGATCCGCCGTGCTTCGGCATCCGAGGCGATGAGGCGCTCCAGCTCGTCTTTTTCCTCACGGCTCGTTTCTCCGTCCATATAGGCGGACAAACGCGTTTCGAGCGGCATTTTCCTCATGTCCTGCAAGTCTTCAAAACCTTCGCGTCGAGCGTCTGTGCCCCTGTGCGGCAAGGCGAAGGCGTGCGCCGGAAAGTCGCGACGCCACGGTCGACAGGGGAATGCCGAGAATATCGGCCGTCTGTTTGTAGCTGTGCCCCTCGATATCGATGAGCAGGAAGACACTCGCAAAGCCTTCGGGCAAAGATGTGACCATCTGATGCGCTTCGCCTGCTTCGACAGGATTGAAATGTCCGTTCGGATTCGCCAACTCGCCTTGTTCCAGCGCGTTGCCCTTTCCGCCCGTCCGCAGCCGGTGGCGGCGCGACTCGTCGACCCATTGATGGCGGGCCATGGTGTAGAGCCAGCTATCCAGTCGTCCGTCATTGTTCCAGAGATGAAACTTGGCAATGCCACGCTGGCAGACGCTTTGCACGAGTTCGTCAGCTTCCGCCAGATCGCCGGTCAGTGTCACCGCAAAGCGCCGCAGCTTCGGAAGAAGGCCGACCAGATCGCGTCTGATGTCGATAGCTGCTACCGGCGTAGGCATAGTCTTTCCGTTGCGACCTTGGGGGTTGTGCGAATGCGAAAGTCCGCCGGAGTCATCGGGCTTTTCCTTGCGGAAACGCTGTACGAGCCGAATGATCTTTCTGTATTGGTATGAACCATTTCGATGCCGTTTCGCAAGTCTTCAAAAAGGCTGATGTCCGCTCGTGCTCTACTTCTCACATGATGTTGAGGGACGAGCGTTCTTTTCAATATCGCTTGTAGCCGTTCAGCGATTGCAGGAGGGAGCGATAGGCCCAGGTGCCTTCGCCGCCGCGGTCGCGGATTTCAACCAGCTGGACGCGCGCGGCCTGAACATCGCCCTGTTCGAGCAGCGCCTGGCCCATGTATGAGCGGGCGAGAATGTAGTTTTCGTCGCGTTGCAAGGCTTGGCGATAATAGGTCATGCCGAGTTCCATCCGGCCGGCCTTGCGGTTGGAATAGCCGAGATAATTCAGGATGCGCGGGTCGTCCTGGTTCTTCGCGAGCTTCAGGACTGAAATGGCGTTGTCGTACTGTCCGGCATAGGCAAATTCACGCGCGAACTGGAAAAGCTGGTCGTCGTTGAAGCTGCTTTTCTTCGGCTTGACGCACTCTTTCTTCTCTTTGTCCCAGACCTTGCCGTCGGCGCATTTGGTGGTGGTCTCGGTCTTCGGCGGCGGCGCGGTATCGTCATCTTCCGAGCCGGCTGCAAAGACCTGCAGGCTTGCCGCAAGAACAAATCCGGCAGCAATAGCGGTCACGGCAAGTGTCTTCCTCATTACGCCAGAGCCCATGACATCCTCCCAAATCATCAGGAATAAAGTGTAGCTCCGGATATGAAAAAACGCCACTGCGACGATGACGCTGGCACGACAAAATGCCGCCGGCTAGGCCGGAAGAATGTTCATCCCCTGTGGCTCCACATCGTCGCCTCGCGCGTTGAGGCTGAAGCGTTCCGCCTTGAGATCCCAGGCGCCGGGATGACCGGAAATGCTGAAGAGATTGTAGGCGGCGGCCGGCTTCAGGCTGCCGGGCCCCTGCGAAGCGGACGCGATGCCGACGACAGGCACCGGCCCGGTCTGACCCCTCAGCCAGTGCAGGGTGTTGAGATGGGTATGGCCGTGGAGTACCAACTCGGCGCCGCCGGTCGACACCACGGCGGCAAAGCGGCGGATGCCGATCATGCGCTTGTAGAAACTGGTCGCGCCGCGGATCGGCGGATGATGGATCATCACCACGCGAAACAGGCCTGCCTCGCCGGCCGCGCGCAGCATGTTCACTGTCTCGCGCGCCTGGCGGGCGGAATAAAAGCCGCTGGCGGCGAAAGGCGGAGTTGCCACCGCCGTCGAGCAACCGATCAGCGCAACACGATCGCGAATGCGCAAATAGGGGAAGATGTGCCGATCTTCCGGCCACTCCGCGGGGGCGTGGTCGCCTTGCACGTAGGGATACCAGGCCCGCATCGCCTTTTCATAGGCGCCGGGCACATAGGCATCGTGATTGCCGGGGACAACGGAGGTGAAAGCGGGATCGCCGACGGACTTCAGCCAATCGGCTGCGGTGCGGATCTCGATCCCGCTTGCCAGATTGACGAGATCGCCTGTTACGGCGAGGTGATCGGCCTTCTTTTCCCTGATGTCATCCAAAAGAAGATCGAGCGTGCTTCCAAAAAGGTGCTTGCGCCGGTTTCGGTGCCAGTTCACAAATCCGGTTATGCGCTTCGAGGCCAGTTCTCGGATGGAAAGCCGTGGTAGGGGACCGAGGTGAACATCGGAAATATGTGCGAGCTTGAACATAAGGTGAGACATAGCTCAGTCTATTGTCAAAACAAATACATCGGTTTTCTGGTAGCCCTTTCCGGCAAAGAGGTTGCATGAGCGACGATGCTGCTTCAGATGAGCCGCGCAGCTGGCGCAACAGGCTGTTCGGCCGGCTGCTGCACAGCTACTTCGTGTTGACGCGCAGCATGACCATGGGGGTGCGCGCGGCCTGTTTCGATACGCAAGGGCGGATTTTCCTGGTGCGGCATTCCTACGTCGCCGGCTGGCACATGCCGGGCGGCGGCGTCGAGCGGCGCGAGACCGTGGAGCAGGCTCTGATCAAGGAGTTGCGGGAAGAGGGCAATCTGGTCATGACGACCCGGCCGCAGATCGTCCACGTCTATTTCAACAACCGCACCAGCAAACGCGACCACGTCGTTTTCTACCGGGTCGAGGTCGAACAGACGGCACCGCGCAAACCCGATCTCGAAATCGTCGAAAGCGGATTTTTCCCGCTCGATGCCTTGCCTGCGGGGACCACCAAGGCGACCTATCGGCGGCTGAAGGATCTCGAGGGCGACGGTCCGCCCTCGAATTATTGGTGACTTTCTCCGGAATTCCTCCCGCGTCTCAGGCTGCCTTTGCGAAGCGGTCGCGACCGTGCGGACGGTCGAGATCGAGATCCGGGCCGACGGGAACGATGCCGGTCGGATTGATCGTCCGGTGGCTGCGGTAATAGTGGCCCTTGATATGGGCGAGATTGGTGGTCTCGGCGATCCCTGAAACCTGATAGAGCTCACGCAGGTAGCCCGGCAGATTGCGGTAATCCTCGATGCGACGGATGTTGCATTTGAAATGTCCGACATAGACGGCGTCGAAGCGGACAAGCGTGGTGAACAGCCGCCAATCGGCCTCCGTCAGCCGGTCTCCCAGAAGATAGCGGTTGTTTTCCAACCGTTGGTCCAGCATGTCGAGCGTTTCGAACAGGCGCAGGACATTCTGCTCATAGGCTTCCTGCGTCGTCGCGAAGCCGGATTTATAGACGCCGTTGTTGACCGTGTCGTAGACGACGTCGTTCAGCGCATCGATCTCAGCGCGCAGTTCGGTCGGATAGTAATCCTCCTTCGAGCCGGTCAAGCCGTTGAAGGCGCTGTTGAACATGCGGATGATCTCGGACGACTCGTTGTTGACGATCGTGCCCGTCTTTTTGTCCCAGAGTACGGGGACGGTAACGCGGCCTGAATAGTGCGGGTCGGCTTTGACGTAGACTTCCCAAAGTGCCTTCGCACCGAAGAGATGGTCGACGGTGCCGCCGTCCTCGCCTTTGAATTCCCAGCCTTTTTCGAGCATCAGCGGATCGACGATCGAGACGGAGATCAGGTCCTCGAGCTTCTTCAACTTTCGGAAGATCAGCGTGCGATGCGCCCAGGGGCAGGCGAGCGAGACATAGAGGTG
>JAGWJK010000458.1 GCA_028865845.1 Rhizobiaceae bacterium | reverse complement strand
CGCGCGTTCCGCCGGGCTGCAGCTTCCACACGCGCTGTCCGATCGCACGAGACATCTGCAAGGTCGAGCGCCCAGCATTGCGTGAGCTTTCCCCGCAGCAATTCGCCGCCTGCCATTTCGCGGCGCCCAACCCGCTGACACAGTAGAGAGGAGATTATACGCAGGCGGTACTCGCATTGCCGGCGGCAATGTCGATCGCCAACCTTAAGCCGCGACCGGTATAGGATTTGGTTTGGCAAAGTGGCAGGCAGCCGATTGGCCGGGCGCGACTTCCCGGAGCGCTGGCCGCTCGGTGCTGCAAATTTCCTTGGCGAGCGGACAGCGCGTACGGAAGGCACAGCCTGACGGTATGTTGGTCGGGCTCGGAACGTCGCCTTCAAGGACGATGCGCCGGCTCTTCAAAACCGGATCGGGCTCAGGGGCTGCCGACAATAGCGCCTGTGTATAGGGGTGCTGCGGCAAGCCGTAGACGGCTTTCTTCGGCCCGATCTCGACGATCCTTCCAAGATACATCACCGCGACACGGTCGGCGATATGGCGGACGACGGCTAAGTCGTGGGCGATGAAGAGAAAGGAGAATCCTTTCTTCTCCTGCAGGTCCTGCATCAAATTGATGATCTGGGCCTGCACGGAGACATCGAGCGCCGAGACCGGCTCGTCGGCGACGATGAAATCCGGCTCGACCGAAATCGCCCGCGCAATGCCGATGCGCTGGCGCTGGCCACCGGAGAACTGCCGGGGGTAACGATCCATGAAAGTGGGGCTGAGGCCGACCTGTGTCAGAAGGTCGGCTACCTTGTCGCGACGGTCCTTGGCTGAACGCAGCAGTCCGAAGGCATCCAGCGGCTCGGCAATGATCTGAGCGATCGAGCGCCGCGGGCTCAGCGATCCATAAGGGTCCTGAAACACCATCTGCAGCTTGCGGCGCATATTTCGCATCTCGTCGGCTGAAAGCGACGTCAACTCCGTGCCGCCATACCAGACCTTGCCGCCGCTCGGCTGGATCAGCCTTAACAGCAATCGCCCCAGCGTGGACTTGCCGCAGCCGGATTCACCGACCAGGGCGACCGTTTCGCCGCGCCTGATATCGAGATCGATGCCATCGACGGCGCGGACTTCCTGCGAGGGTTTGCCGAAGGACAGCCCGCCGCCATCGGAGAAAATCTTGCTGAGACCTTCGGTACGTAGGATGGCATTCATTTCACGGCTTCCTTGCGCGATGCGACGGCCAATTCGCGCGCCGTCACCCAGCAGGCGGCGCGATGCGCTGCTCCGAAAGATGACATCGGCGGCATTTCCGCGGCGCAGCGATCGATGCGCAGCGTGCAGCGGGAATAGAAGGGACAGCCTTGCTTGACCGAGCCCGCCGCCGGTACCGAGCCTGGGATCTGGAACAGCCGGGTCTGGTCATCGCCAATGCGAGGGATCGATTTCAGAAGCGCGCGCGTATAGGGATGGGCCGGTGCCCGGAACACCGAGCGCACATCGGCATCCTCGACCACGCGACCGGCATACATGACGATCACCCGATCGCAGACATCTGCAATGACGCCAAGGTCATGCGATATCAGCAGCACGGCCGTGTTCAGCGTCTTGCGGACCTTGTGCATCAGCTCCAGCACCTGCGCCTGGATTGTGACATAGAGCGCGGTGGTCGGTTCGTCGGCGATCAGAAGCTTCGGATTGCAGGCGACGGCCATGGCGATCATCACGCGTTGGCGCATGCCGCCGGAAAACTGATGCGGGTAGGCGCCGAGCCTTCCTTCTGGATTGGGAATGCCGACGAGGCGAAGCAGTTCGATGATGCGGGCGCGGCGCTGCTCGCTGTTGCCGGGAGTGTGCAGCTTCAATGCTTCGCCGATCTGATCGCCGATGGTCATGACCGGGTTCAGCGAACTCATCGGCTCCTGGAAGATCATCGCGATGTCGCGGCCGCGGATGTCGGGCATTTTTGATTTCGGCAGATCGAGGAGATTGACGCCCGCGAACTCGACGCGGCCTTCCGCCACCTTCAAGGGCGGATCGGGGATAAGCCGCATGATCGCCAGCGACGTCATCGATTTGCCGGAGCCGGATTCGCCGACGATACCAACCGCGCCGCCCGCCTCGATTTCGAAGCTCACGCCGTCGATAAGGCGAACCTTGCCGGCCTTGCCGCTGACTTCCACCGCCAGATTGTCGACCTTGAGCAGCGGCGTCTTCATGAGGCCGTCTCCGGGTCGAGCACGTCGCGGACGGCGTCGCCGAGCAGGTTGAACGCGAGCGCCACGCAGGTAATGGCGCAGCCGGCGCTGATGATCGGCCATGACGAGCCGAAGATGTTGTTGAGGCCGTCGCGGATGATATTTCCCCAGCTCGGATTTGGCGGCTGTGTGCCGATGCCGAGGAAGCTCAGGGCGGCTTCAAGGCGGATTGCGGAAGCCACCCACAGCGTTATCAACACCACGATCGGCGCCGAGATGTTCGGGATGACGTGGCGGAAGATGATGACGGGCGTTCTGACGCCCGCGGCGACCGCCGCTTCGACATAGGGTTCCTGCTTGACCGTGAGCGTCGAGGCGCGGGCGACGCGGGCAAAACCGGGTATGAACGCGACAGTGATGACGATGACGATATTCCAGAAGCCGCCGCCCAGCGCAGCGGCGATGATGATCGCAAGCAGCAGCTCTGGAAATGCAAGCAGGATATCGATCAGCCGCGACACCAGTCGGTCGAGCGTGCCTCCGAAAAAACCGGCGGTGACGCCGAGCGCCGTGCCGAACACGGCCGCGAGGATCGGAGAGACGAGCCCAAAGATCAGGGAGTTGCGCGAACCATAAATCATGCGCGAGAGCACATCGCGCCCGAACTGGTCGGTGCCGAGCCAATGCTGTGCCGAGGGAGGCTTGTTGATCGCCAGGAAGCTTTGCGCCAGTGGATCATAGGGTGCGATCAGTGGCGCGAAGACGGCGACGGCCACGAAAACGATGATCAGCAGAAGCGCGAAGACGGTCGACAACCGGCCGAAAAACAGGACCCGCAGATGAGTGGAGAAAGTGGGGGCAGGGGCGATCTCCGGGAGATCGCGATCAACGGTCAGCGTCATCTCACTTCACCCGAATTCTTGGATCGACCACGATGTAGAGCATGTCCATGATCAGGTTGACGAGAACGACCACCAGGGCAAAGACAATGACGCCGCCTTGGATGACGGCATAATCGCGCTCAGCGATGGCATTGATGAGCAATTTGCCGATGCCTGGCCGATTGAACACCAGCTCGATGGCAACGGAGCCGGAAAGAGTGGTCAGAAGGCTGAGACCCATCCCGGTCGTCAACGGCAGCAACGCATTGCGCAGGCCATGACGATAGATGACGCGGGTTTCGCCGGCGCCCTTGGCGCGCGCCGTGCGCACATAATCCTTGCCGAGCACTTCCAGCAGCGACGTTCGCGTCAGACGGCCGATGAAGGCGGATTTGACCAGGGCCAGCGTCAGGGCAGGCAGGAAGACGTGGTAGAGACTATCGAGAAAACTGGTGCCGCCGCCATTGATCGGAAACCAACCGAGATTGAGCGCGAAGATGATGAGCAGCAGTGCTCCGAGATAGAAATCCGGAATGGCGTAGCCGATCAGCGAGAAGACGCGCATGCCGGTATCCGGCAGTCCATTGCGATGGGTCGCGGCGGCGACGCCGAAGGGGATGCCGATGGCCGTGCCGATGATCATTGCCACCGCGGTCAGCTCGATCGTGTAAGGCAGGTTATAGGCGATCAGGCCGAGCACCGATTGATTGGTCATCAACGACTTGCCGAAATCGAGCATGCAGGCACCGAGGACGAAATGGATATATTGCAGCCAGAGCGGCGCATCGAGGCCCATCTTGGCGCGGAACTGCGCCAGCTGATCGGGGGTCGCCATATCGCCGAGCGCGGCAATCGCGGGGTCGCCGGGCAGAATGCGCATGGCGATGAACACCAGCGTCAGGACCAGCAGAATGGTCGGGATCGCATCCAGCAACCGCAGCAATAAGTATCGAGCCATAGTTCCATCTCCTCCACTCCACCGATGGAAAACGGCTCCCCCCGCTCTCCGTCGATGGCCTCAAAACGGTCTGGCATTGGGGACGACCGGCTCCGTCCCCGATGCTTCGAACAAGCTCCTAGATCTGCAGCGCCGTGCGATACGGTTCGTTCGCCAGGTCGTCGGCCAGCCCCGGCGACAGCACGGCGCGTCCGTTCGTCCTGGCGCTGACGAAATACTGCAGATGAAACCTGGAGTTCGTATATTCGCCGGGAATGACGGCCGCGTAGCCTTGCCCATTCCGCGTCATCGCCATTGCCTTCCAGCGTTCCGCCTGATTGACATGGCGATAATGCAGCACGGGAGCTTCGTCCAAAGCGTCCGTGACGTTGACGGTGAAGTCACTGCCCGCACGGAAGGAGGCGGGCGCCTCGATGTTCAGGGCTTGGGTCAAAACCGGCTTGCGAGCGACCAGGGCATCGATGGCCGACTGCACCGCCGGACTTGCCTGGACCGACTCGGTTTTTCCGCCACCGCGCAGCGATTCCAGATCAAGGATTTCCGCCTGCATCTCCGGCAGTCGCGCATGCCAGGAGCCGCGCAACCAGGATTGCGGGCCGTAGGTCAGGTCATCGTGATAGAGATCGCGCGAGACATCGGCCGCCGTCTGCCAGGCCATGACGGAGCGACGGGCGTGATCGATGACGGGCTCGATCAATTTCGAAACCTTGGTGGCGACGAACAGCTCGGCCCAGCAGGCGGCACGGAACTTCTCAGCAAAGAAGCGCGCTATGCCCCCGCAGATCTGGATATCGACGATCATACGTTGGACGGCCGGTTTGCCGAAGCTCA
>JAGWJK010000457.1 GCA_028865845.1 Rhizobiaceae bacterium | reverse complement strand
CAACGATCCGATCCGCATCACTGCCGAGGAAGTCCGCGCCAAGGTCATCGGCGAGGGCGCCAATCTCGGCGTCACGCAGCGAGGCCGCATTGCCTATGGGCTCAGAGGCGGCCGCTGCAATTCCGACGCCATCGACAATTCCGCCGGCGTCAACACGTCCGACGTCGAGGTCAACATCAAGATTGCGCTCGCGTCGGCCATGCATGACGGCCGCCTGACGCGCGCCAAGCGCGACACCTTGCTGGCCTCGATGACCGACGAAGTGGCAGCCCTCGTCCTGCGCAACAACTACCTGCAATCGCTGGCGATTTCGCTGACCGAACGCAAGGGGACCAGCAACGGCCTGGAGCTCAGCCGCTTCATGAGCGTGCTGGAAGCCGCCAAGCAGCTCAACCGCAAGGTCGAGACGCTGCCGGACGACCAGGCCTTCGCCGAACGTTATGCCAACGGCCGGCCGCTGACCCGCCCGGAGATCGGCGTTCTGCTCTCCTACGCCAAGATCGTGCTTTTCGACGCGCTGGCCGCCAGCGAATTGCCTGACGATCCTTATTTCGCAGCGACGCTGAACGACTATTTCCCGGTGAAGATGCAGAAGTCCAACGCAGCCGACATCGGCAGCCATCGGCTTCGCCGCGAAATCATCGCAACGGCGCTGGCCAACGAGGCCATCAATCGCGGCGGCCCGGGTTTTGCCGTCAGTATGATGGACGCGACGGCCGCATCCGCCGCTGAAGTGGTCAAGGCCGCAGTGCTTGCCCGCGACGGCTTCGATCTGAACCGGCTTTGGCGCGAAACCGATGCACTCGACGGACGCGTCGGTGGCCAGATGCAGAACCGGGTCTATGGCGAGATCACCGAGGTCTATACCGTACTCACCCGGTTGCTGCTGAAGACCGGTACCGCCAAGGGCGATATCGCCGAGACGGTTAGCCGGCTGCAGGCGGCGTTGAAGAAGCTGCGGCCGATCTTCGCCAGCCACATCCCCGCCGATTTTGCCGCCGAGATCGCCACGCGTCAGGCGGATTACCAGGCAGCCGGCTTGCCGGAAAAACTCGCCGGCGAAATCGCGACGATCTATACGCTCGTCCTGGTGCCGGAAATCATGCAGATCGCCGAACGCACCGGCGATACGCTGGTTCGCGCCGCCGAAAGCTACTTCACGGTGTCGCAGACCTTCCGCGTTGGGCGACTGCTGCTTGCCGGCAGCCGCATCGTTACCGGCGACCACTATGAAAGCCTGGCGTTGGCGCGCAGCCTCGACCAGATCGCCGGTGCACGCCGCGATATCGTCATTTCGGCGCTCAGCGATCATCCCAAGGACAAGCAGCCGATCCAGGCATGGCATGCGGGAGACCGTATTCGCATCAATCGTATCGCCGAGGAGCTGGCCGGCCTGAGCGAGGGCGGCGAACCGAACCTCGCCCGGATCACGGTTGCAGCCGGTCTGCTGACCGACCTTGCGCATGACAGGACGAGGTGAGACAGTCCGCCCTGATTTCGCAAATTCGCCGCCGCGTGCGGCGGCGGCCAGGCGAAACGATAAGGGAAAACGGAAAGCTGAAGCGTGAGGGGCGAACCAGGGGGATCGCATCATGCCTTGGCCGACAAAGGGGCAGGTCTTGGATAGCAGGGTGGCGGCGGACGACGCGCCGGCGAAAGTGCCGGCGCGGGGCATCTGGGGATGGATGTTCTTCGATTGGGCGGCCCAGCCGTTTTTCACGGTCGTCACCACCTTCATCTTCGGCCCATATTTCGTGGCAAGGCTGACCGACAACCCGACCACCGCGCAGACGGACTGGGCCAATATGGCGACGATCTCGGCGGTGATCATCGCCGTGCTGTCGCCCGTGCTCGGTTCTATCGCCGATCAGTCGGGCGCGCGGAAACCATGGATCGCTTTCTTCGCCGTCATCAAGATCGTAAGCCTCTTCTGTCTTTGGGGAGCGGCGCCCGGCTCGCCTGTCATCTACCCGATGATCTTCATGATCCTCGCCTCGATCTCGGCGGAATTTTCCATCGTCTTCAACGATTCGATGATGCCGCGACTTGTCGGCAAGGACGATGTCGGACGGCTGTCGAATATGGCCTGGGGCCTTGGTTATCTCGGCGGCATGATCGTGCTGATCTTCGTCGTCGGCTTTCTCGCCGCCAATCCCGCCACCGGCAAGACGCTTCTCGGCCTTCCGGCGCTCTTCGGCCTCGATCCGCAAACGGGCGAAGATGCGCGCATCACCGGCCCGATCGCCGCCGTCTGGTACTTCCTGTTCATCATGCCGATGTTCTTCTTCACGCCCGATGCCGCGCGTGGCCTGCCGCTTGCAGCCGCCGTCCGCTCCGGCCTCGGCGAACTCAGGGCGACGCTCGGCGAGCTGAAACGCCGTCGCGGCATCGCGCATTTCCTGATCGCCCGCATGATCTACCAGGACGGCGTCAACGGCGTGCTGATCCTTGGCGGCACCTTTGCTGCCGGCATGTTCCACTGGGCGACGATCGAGATCGGAATTTACGGTATCATTCTCAACGTCATCGCGATTTTCGGCTGTTTCCTCGCCGGCTATATGGACCGCTGGCTCGGCTCGAAGATCATGGTAATCATCAGCCTGTCGATGCTGCTCGTCGCAACCTTCGGCATAATCTCCACCGGCCCGGGCTTCACGCTCTTTGGTCTGGCACCGCTATCCACCGCCGATTCCGGCGGCCTGTTCGGCACGGCGGCAGAGAAGGCCTACATCGCTTACGGCCTACTCATCGGCCTCGCCTTCGGCCCCGTGCAGGCCTCCTCGCGTTCCTATCTCGCGCGCAGCGTCAGCCTGGCAGAGGCCGGGCGCTATTTCGGCATCTATGCCCTTGCCGGACGCGCCACCAGCTTCATGGCCACGCTGTTCTTCTCGATCGCGACCTATTGGAGTGGTTCAGAACGGCTCGGCATGTCGACGCTGCTGCTGTTCCTGGCCGGCGGCTTGCTGCTCCTGCTGTCGACACCTTACCCCGCCGACAAGGCGAGGTAACGATATCCATTTGTAAGCTGGGGATATTCCCGGTTGGTCTACAACGGGTAAGTTTCGGATATCATTCCCATAGCGAGGAAGCTCGGATGACCAGCCCTCATGGTGAGATGCGTAGGCCCTAGGGCTAGAGCCTCGAACCACATGGGCGGGTGGTCGGCCGTGGGGCCACCCTCGTCCTTCGACGGGCTCAGGATGAGGGTGGGGTGAGCCTCGCTCCAAGAACACGCCCCGCGACAGCTGTGCGTCGCGATAGCTATATCTGAGCGAACCGAAAAGAAGATCAGCCCTGGCCAAGAATACCCGGAATCTCTGCCGCTTGATGACGAGGCCGGGACGACTAGCCCTCATGGTGAGGTGCGCAGGCCCAAGGGCCGGAGCCTCGAACCACGAGGGCGGGTGGTCGGCCTTGGAGCCACCCTCGTCCTTCGACGGGCTCAGGATGAAGGTGGAAAAACAACCGATCTTAGTGCCGGAAATGCCTGATGCCGGTGAAGACCATTGCCACGCCGTGCTCGTTGGCTGCGTCGATGACTTCCTGGTCGCGCATGGAACCACCCGGCTGGATAACGGCGGTGGCGCCCGCGGCGATTGCCGAGAGCAAGCCGTCTGCGAACGGCAGGAAGGCTTCGGAGGCGACTGCCGAACCGCGCGTCAGCGGCTCCGCCAAGCCCATGGCCTTCGCGGCTTCTTCCGCCTTCAACGCGGCGATACGGGCCGAATCGACACGGCTCATCTGGCCGGCGCCGATACCCGCCGTCTGGCCATCCTTGGCATAAACCACGGCGTTCGACTTCACGTGCTTTGCGACGCGGAAGGCAAACTTCATGTCTTCCAGCTCCTGCGCCGTCGGCGCGCGCTTGGTGACGACCTTCAGCTCCATATCCTCAACGAGCGCATTGTCGCGGCTCTGCACGAGCAGACCGCCGGAAACGGTCTTCGCGGTCAGGCCGGCAGCGCGCGGATCGGGCAGGGCACCGACCGAGAGCAGCCGCAGGTTCGGCTTGCGCGCGATGATCGCCTTTGCTTCCTCGGTAACGTCAGGCGCGATGATGACCTCGGTGAAGAGCTTGACGATCTCCTCCGCCGTTGCCGCATCGAGCAGGCTGTTAAGGGCAATGATGCCGCCGAAGGCCGAAACCGGATCGCAGGCAAGCGCCCGCTTGTAAGCCTCGACCAAGCTCGGGCCGGTAGCGACGCCGCAGGGATTGGCGTGCTTGATGATCGCACAGGCCGGGCCGTTTTGCGGCAGGAACTCGGCCACGAGCTCATAGGCAGCATCGGTATCGTTGATATTGTTATAGGAAAGCTGCTTGCCCTGAATCAGCGTCGCCGTCGAAACACCAGGCCGATTTTCGCCGGTCACGTAGAAGGCGGCCTTCTGATGCGGGTTCTCGCCGTAACGCATTTCCTCACGCAGCACGCCGCCGATGACACGGTGGCGCGGGGTGGCGATATCGAGCGCCTCGGCGAACCAATTGGAGATCATGGCATCGTAGGCCGCGGTGCGGGCAAAGGCCTTGGCAGCCATCCGCTGGCGGAAAGCATAGGCCGTCTGGCCGGCATCATCCGAAAGCTGCGCCAGCAATTCCGGATAGTCGGCCGGGTCGGTCAAGATCACCACATAGGCGTGGTTCTTGGCCGATGCACGGATCATCGCCGGGCCTCCGATGTCGATGTTTTCGACCGTCGTCGGATAATCGCCGCCAGCCTTGCGAACCTCTTCGAAAGGATAGAGGTTGATGACGGCGAGATCGATGCCCTCGATACCGTGCTCCTTCATCGCCGCCTGATGCTCGGCATCGTCCCGGATGGCGAGCAGGCCGCCATGCACCTTCGGATGCAGCGTCTTGAC
>JAGWJK010000456.1 GCA_028865845.1 Rhizobiaceae bacterium | reverse complement strand
GGGAAACCACAAGACGGCCTGATTACAGCCTGGCCACCTTCCCATCGGGAAGGTGGCTGTCGCCCGAATCGGTTCGTTGCGCTATCTCTTGCGCATGATCGACAGGCCCCTTTTCCTCTACGCGCTTTGTGGCAGCCAGCGGCAGGTTTCGACCAGCCACCGGCTGCTCGATACCCTCAGGCTGGCCGCACCCACCGGCGTCTCCATCGAAATCTGCGATCTGGTCGGCCGTCTGCCGATTTTCAATCCGGATCACGAGGGGGAGCGAACGCCGGAGATCGTCGAGGCTTTCGCTTCCAGGGTCGGGGCTGCGGATGGATTGATCGTGGCCTGTCCCGAATATGCGCACGGCATTCCGGGCGGATTGAAGAATGCGCTGGATTGGCTGGTCTCGCGCGACGAGGTGCCGTTCAAGCCCCTGATGTTTGCCCATGCGTCGCATCGCGGCGATCTTGTGCTTGAACAGCTGACGGAGGTCCTCGCGACCATGTCGCTGCGCATCGTCCCGCAGGCTTTCCTGAGGGTTCCGCTCGCCGGCAAAAACGACGAGGCGCAGGCAGCGTTGCTGGCGGAAATACGGGAAAACGGAGAGTTGCGAGAGAGCCTTGACCGGTTCGTCGCCGCGATCGTTACGTCATGAATAACTAATGCACCAGTGAATATATAACCCTTTCGGGTAGGATTCATAGGTTGGTTTTAACAGTTTTTTGAAGACCTCAAGGCACACTTCCGGACCAAGGAGAAGTGCATTGGGAGCAGATATCAGAACATCCCGGCGAAGTGTACAGCTCGGTCGTCATTCTATCGTGACGGCCGTTTTGTTTTCCTTCGCGTTGGTCGTCGCCGTCGTTACTTTGATGGTATTGACGGCGATCGGTCGCGTCGCGGACTATTCCAACAAACTGGACGACGAGCGCTCCTGGGAAACGACGGCCGGCGCGCTGAAGACGTTCGAAAACCAGCTCGATGCCACGCTGCATGATTACGCCGCCCGCGATACGGCCGCGCAAAACGTTTATGAGAAGGACGACCGCGACTGGATCATCAGCAATCTTGGCGAGATGTCGTCTGACAGCGTCCTCTTCGATATGTCGCTCGTGGTCGATGACGACAACAAGCCTGTTATCGCCTATCAAGACGGCAAGCCGATGCATGACAAGGTGGAGGATTTCTTCGATCCGTCGCTCTGGGCACTCGTCGATCAGGCCCGCAAGACCTTGGTGACAGGAACACCGGAGGTCAGCGGCTACGTCATGACCCGCAAGGGCATCGCCGCCGTCGGCGTCGCGACCATCCGCGAAAAATCCGGCCATATCCCGGTGCCGGAAGGCAAGCGCCGCTATTTGATTTTCGTTCGGCATCTGAACAGCACCAAGATCAAGATGCTCTCGAACACTTACATCATCAGCGGCCTGAGGCTCGTGCCGCCGAACCACAACGCCGTCTATGCCGTTTCCATCGTCGATCCTCTCGGCAAGCCGCTGGGGCGGCTCGTGTGGACGTCGCGCGAGCCTGGCGACATGAGCTATCAGCAGGCCCGACCGCTGGTCATCGGAGCACTGGGCCTGGTCGGCATGTTTTTCGTGGTGTTGCTGATCCTCGGCCTGATTGCCGGACGGCGGATGCGAGCGGAAGAGGCGGAAGCACGCGAGGGTTCGCTGCGCGACCGGCTGAGCGGGCTTCTCAACCGCGAGGGGCTGCGGCGCGGTGTCGATCGCCTGGTGGAGGCAGCGCGCGCCGATGGCGGGAATGTCCTCTTGCTCTATCTCGATCTCGACGGTTTCAAGGAAATCAATGATTCCTATGGCCACGGCACCGGCGATCAACTGATCCGCGCCGTCGCTGCCGGCCTTAGCGTCCTCGTGCCGCCGAATGCGATCCTCGCGCGGCTCGGCGGTGACGAGTTCGCCGTCGTCTTCCCGACCGGGGAATTGAACGATGGCGAGGCTGTGAGACTTGGCGAACAGGTGCTAGATTTCCTGTCCGAGCCGCTGCAGATCGGCCGCCGCGTCGTGGTCGTCGGCGCCAGCATCGGCATTGCCAGCTCGCCGGAGGGCCGCATCAACCGCGAAGAACTGGTACGGCGGGCCGATCTGGCGATGTACAAGGCGAAGGAAGCCGGCCGCGCCCGCATGACCTGCTACGAGACTGCGATGGATGCCCATCGCGAGGAGCGCAACGCGCTGGAGCTCGATCTGCGCAACGCCATCGAGGCGGAAGAGCTGACGCTTGCCTATCAGCCGCTGGTCGACGCGACCACCCACGATATCACTGGTGTCGAGGCGCTGGTGCGCTGGAACCGGCCGGGGCATGGCCCGATCTCGCCCGAAGTCTTCATTCCGGTCGCCGAGACCAGCGGTCTGATCGAGGCCCTGGGCCTGCTGGTGCTGCGCAAGGCGTGCGAGACCGCGCGGCTGTGGCCGGATCTCAGGATTGCCGTCAACGTTTCACCGGCGCAATTCCGCAATCCGGCCTTTGCCGATTATGTCCGGCACGTCTTGAAGGAAACGGAGATCGAGGCAGGGCGCGTCACGCTGGAGATCACCGAAGGCTACATCATCCAGAACCCCGGGCGTACGCGCCAGTCGATCGAACGGCTGAAGGCGCTCGGCGTCAAAGTGGCGTTGGATGATTTCGGCTCGGGCTTCTCTTCGATCGGCTATCTGCGCCAGTTCGGCTTCGATCGCATCAAGATCGACCGGTCGCTGACGATGGACGTGCTGACCAACAGCCGCTCTCGCGACATGCTGCAGGCGACGGTAGCGCTGGCACGGTCGCTCGATCTGCCGGTGACGGCGGAAGGTATCGAAACTGAAGAGCAGGGTATCGCGTTGCGCCTCTTCGGCTGCGACGAGCTGCAGGGCTACTTCTTCAGCAAGCCGGTGGCCGACATCGAGATCAGCCGCCGCCTGGCGGCCCAGATCGCACGCCGCCACAACCGCGAGCAGGAAGCTGCGGCCTGATCGGGCTTTGAGCTTCAGCCTCCGATATGCTCCTGGCCGCGTTTGCGCGCGAGCATCACCTGGCGCTGGCGTTCGCGGAAGCGCTCGCGGTCTTCTTCGCTGCGTTCGTGGTAGCAATGGCTGCAAGAGACGCCGGCCTCGTAGAAGGTCGAAGTGATTTCCTCAGCCGTGATCGGGTTGCGGCAGGCGTGGCAAAGCTTGTGATTGCCTTCCTTGAGGCCGTGCTCCACGGAGACGCGCTCGTCGAAGACGAAGCAGGCGCCCTCCCAAAGGCTCTCTTCGGCCGGCACTTCCTCCAGATATTTGAGGATGCCGCCCTTGAGGTGATAAACCTCGTCGAAACCCTGTTCCTTCATGAAGGCGGTCGCCTTTTCGCAGCGGATGCCGCCGGTGCAATACATGGCGATCTTGGGCTTGTTGTGCAGGCCTTCGTTCTGCCGCACCCATTCGGGAAACTCGCGGAAGGTCTTGGTCTTCGGATCGACGGCGCCCTTGAAGACACCGATCGCAGTCTCATAATCGTTGCGCGTGTCGATGACGATGGTGTCGGGATCGGAAATCAGCGCGTTCCAATCCTTCGGCGCGACATAGGTGCCGACGATCTTAGTGGGGTCGATGTTCTCGACGCCCATGGTCACGATCTCTTTTTTCAGCTTCACCTTCATGCGCACGAACGGCATCTTGGAGGCGCGGCTCTCCTTATGCTCCAGGCCGGCGAATTCCGGCTGGGAGCGCAGGAAGGCAAGCACGCTGTTGATGCCCGCGTCCGTGCCGGCGATCGTGCCGTTGATGCCTTCGCGGGCAAGCAGCAGCGTTCCCTTGACGCCCGTGGTTTCGCAGAGCGTCAACAGCGGTTCGCGCAGGGTTTCGAAGCGCGGAAAGGCGGCGAAATGATAAAGCGCGGCCACGAGGAACGCACCGCCTGCGTCATGGCGTGGGGTCGAGAGAATGTCGGCCATGCCGCGGAAATACAATTTTGCGACCCGGCAGGCAATCGGGATTTCATGCATGCAGTATCCCGGCCATCGACAATCGCCCGTTTCTCCGGTTCCGGCCATTCCGGAAATCCGAATTGAACCCAGTGCCGGAGCGCGTTAGCCTGTCGGCGGCAAACGATCCGACAGGCAATGGGGGCATAACCGGGCATGGCTGCCAATGCGCAAGGGCGAGAAAAATCGGAGACGCCCAGAAACGACAGCTACGGCGAAGCCTTTGGAGAGCGCCTGAAAGCACGAGCGACATCGTTCGCCTCGCGTCCGTTGCGTAAGGCGATCCTCGCCGTTACCGAACTGCGGTATGACAAGCCCAGCTACGAGCTGTCATCCCCGCCGGCGCCGGAAGATGCTTATCTCGTCGCACTGCATCTGAAGGATTATCCGATCTATGAATATTGGGAGAATGGCAGGGCTGCCCCGGTTTCGGCTCTTCGCGCAGGCGATACCATCATCTACGACATCAAGCGCCGCCCGACCTTTCACCTGAACAATCCGTTTCACTCCGTCCACTACTACTTTTCCCGGCAGGCTCTGGAGGCGATTGCAGACCATGCCCATGGCCGGAGCGTCAGTGAACTGCGCTACAGCCCCGCCGTGACCAAGAACGATGCGGTCATGCGCTCGTTGACGCAGGCGCTGCTGCCGGCCTTCGCGCGGCCGCTTGAGGCAAGCCGGCTTTTTACTGAAAATATCATGCTCGCGGTGGGTATTCACGTTGCCTGCACCTATGGCGACATGGAGGTTGAGCGATCCGCAGTGCGCGGCGGTTTGGCGCCCTGGCAGGAGAAGCGCGTGAAGGAGATCCTCGCGGCCAATCTTGATGGGGATCTTTCGCTTGCGACCCTTGCGGGCGAATGCGGCCTGTCGGCCAGCCATTTCTCGCGCGCCTTTCGAACATCGACC
>JAGWJK010000455.1 GCA_028865845.1 Rhizobiaceae bacterium | reverse complement strand
GAGTTCCACGAGTACACGCGAGCACCATGAATCTTACTTTCCTCGGCCAAGACATTTCCGCGGTTCCGATCCTGGTCGGATTGATCGCGCTCCTGCTCGTCATTGTCGTTGCTATGATCATCAGCGGCAGAGGACGGCAATCGGAGGACCTGCAGCGCGCGGAGGATGCCGAGCACAACATGGCGGCGCTGCTGCGCGCGCAGGCGGAGATGCAAGGACGCCTCGCGACCATGGCCGAGGTCTTCGGATCGCGGCAGGCTGAGTTCAATCACGCCATCAATCAGCGGCTTGACGGCATGTCGCAGCGCGTAACGGCGACGATCGGCGAGCAGACGCGATCGACGCATGAGAACCTGCGCCGTCTGCAGGAACGGCTTGCCGTCATCGACGCTGCGCAGACCAACATCCAATCGCTGGCAAAGGACGTCGTCGGGCTGCAGGCGATCCTGTCCAACAAACAGACACGCGGCGCCTTCGGACAGGCACGCATGGAAACGATCGTTGCCGATGGGCTGCCGATGGGCGCCTATGCCTTCCAGCCAACCTTGTCGAACGGCTCGCGACCAGACTGCACGGTGCGCATGCCGAACGGCGCGCCCCCGTTGGTCATCGATGCGAAATTTCCGCTGGAAGCCTGGAATGCCATTCGCAATGCCGCAGCCTCCGGCACGGAACACGCGAAGATCGCGGCACAGCAGTTCCGCCGGGACATGGAAGTGCACATTCGCGACGTCGCGGAAAAATATCTTCTGCAGGGCGAAACGCAGGATACTGCCTTTCTTTTCGTGCCCTCGGAATCGATCTTTGCCGAGATCCATGAAAATTTCGAAGCCATCGTGCAGAAGGCGCAGCGCGCCCGTATCGTCATCGTTTCGCCGTCGCTGCTGATGCTGTCGATCCAGGTAATCCAGGCGGTGCTTAAGGATCAGCGCATGCGTGAGCAAGCGCATGTCATCCAGGGCGAAGTCGCGCATCTGATGGATGATCTTTCCCGCCTCGACGAACGGGTGCGCAAGCTGCAGGGGCACTTCGCATTGGCGCAGAAGGACGTCGACATGATCGTCACCTCCGCCGACAAGCTCGCCCGACGCGGCGAACGGATCGAAGCGCTGGAATTCGAGGTTGCGGGCGAGACGCCGAAAGCTGCGGTGGAGGAGCGACCGAAGGGTGTCGACAACAGAACCGGGCAGCTCAAGCTCAGGGTGGTTGACGAAGACTGATCGCATCGGGCAGTGTCGCGCGAAAATCATGCATCGGCGCATGATCCCGAAATGCGCGCGACGCTGCCTCGGCGGGATCATGCTCCATCAATGAACAGGGCGGACATTCCATGATCACCATCTTCGGCTCCATCAACATGGACCTCATCGCCACCACCGACCGGCTGCCGAAGCCGGGTGAGACGGTGGCGGGCAACGGCTTTTCCACTGCTGCCGGCGGCAAGGGCGCTAACCAGGCGCTCGCTGCCCGCCGGGCCGGCTCGACCGTGCGGATGACTGGCGCGGTCGGCAATGACGGTTTCGCCGAACCGGCCCTTGCATTGCTTGCCGCCGCCGGGACCGACCTCTCGACGGTCAATCACGTATCCGAACCAACGGGCACCGCGCTCATTCTGGTCGGCGGCGACGGCGAGAACATGATCGCAGTGGTTCCAGGCGCAAACGGCACGATGACGGCGGAACATGCGACCGTTGCGGTCGATGCGCTCGGCACCGCCGACACACTGATGCTGCAATTCGAAATCCCCGTCGCAGCCGTGGAAACGGCATTGACGGCGGCGAAGGCCAAGGGTGTCCGCACGATCCTCAATCTCGCGCCGCTCATTCCCGATGCCGCACGGCTCGGACGCCTGGCGGATATCGTCATCGCCAACGAGACCGAATTCGAGCGGCTGGCGGGCGAGGACAACATGTCCGCCGACGCGCGCGAGGCCGCCTTGCGCCGTCTGCATACGGAAACTGGGCAGACCCTCATCGTTACGCTCGGTGGCGACGGTGTCATCGCCATTCGCGGTGGCGAAGTTTCGCGCGCAAAGGGCCTGGTGATCGAGCCGGTCGATACGGTCGGCGCCGGCGACACGTTCTGCGGTTATTTCGCCGCCAGCCTCGACCAGGGCCTGGATTTTCACCAGAGCCTGCGCCGCGCCGCCGTTGCCGGCTCGCTTGCCTGCCTCAAGCCCGGCGCACAGCCGTCGATCCCCGTTGCAAGCGAGGTTGCCGAGCAGCTCTAGTTCGGCGGCCGATACTTCTGCTGATGCAGATACCTGTGACGGCCGCCTCGTTGGCGGCCGTTCTCGTCTGCGGGCCATGTGGCCAAAGGCTGGCCGGCCGCAAGTGTTATTCCTTGCCCGCACGAATTAATTAAATTTTTCCGCTTCTTCTTCATTATCCGCACGCCAGCCGTCCCACCGTCAATAACGGCAGGTCCCCCCGGCGGCCCCATGAAGGGGCCATCCTGTGCCGACCTTGCATCCGGATAATGTGCATCCGACGCATCGTTCTCTTGAGGAAATGATGTCCATCTTTCGTATGAAGTCGCTTGCGGCCAAACTCATACTGGTCACCGGGCTGGCGATCGCGCTCGTCCTGTTCGTCTCCAACTTCCTGCTGATTTCGCAGACTCGCGATCGCGTACAGACGCTGACGATGGATCAGGCGAATATCGAAGCCAAATCCATTTCCAACGAAGTGGCCGCCAATGTCGGTGAACTTGCCAGCGCAGCGCGCTCCATGGCCGCCATTATCGGCCGTGGCCATGAAGGGCATACGTTCGATCGCAAGGGCATCATCAACATCCTCAAGGCCAATGTCGAGCAGAACGCCTTTGCCTTCGGCAGCTGGTTCTGCGAGCAGCTCGGCGCGTTCGACGGCAAGACGATGGAACTTGCCAACAACAAGGACCAAGGCGTCAACGAAAAGGGTGCGTTCACGCCCTACTGGTCGAAGACTAAGGATGGCGGTATCCAGTTTTCGACCTTCGACAACGACTACACCGCACCATGGTGGAAGCTTGCGGCCGAAAGCCACAAGGGCGCGATCACGCCGCCCTATATGGCCGAAGGCACCGATGTTCCGACGACCATGAGCTCGATCGCCTATCCGGTCATGTCCGGCGGCAAGCTGATCGGCGTCGCCGGCGTCGATATCTCGCTCGCTTCGCTGTCCACCAAGCTGCAGCAGCTGCATCCCTTCGGCACCGGACGCGTCCTGCTCGTTTCCCAAGACAACAAGTGGCTGGTCGCGCCGACGCCTGACCTGCTGATGAAGGACTACAGCGGCGCCGGCAGCGATGCCGTCAAGGCCGCTCTGTCCAGCTCTGCGATGGGGCTGGTCAAGGACCTGGCCGATGCCGGCGGCGAAGAATATGACCGCGTCGTCTATCCCTTCCCGGTTCCGGGCCTGAACGCAACCTGGGTAGTGCTCGTCGACGTACCGCACAGCGCCATTGCCGCACCGGTGCGCGACCAGACCTACATGATGATCATTGGCGGCATCGTCGTTCTTCTGGCTGTCATGCTGGCGCTCTATGCCGCCGTGCGTACCTTCGTGCAGAAGCCGATCGCCGGCCTCGTCGCCAGCGTCAACGGTCTTAGCGCCGGCAACTACGCCGAGCCGGTCGAAGGCCAGGATCGCGCCGACGAAATCGGATCGGTCGCCAAGGCCCTGGAAGGCTTCCGCTTTGCGCTTGCCGACACCAAGCGCCTGGAAGCCGAAGCGAACGGCCAGCGTCAGGCTGCCGAAAGCGAACGCAATCGCTCGGAAGCCGAACGCGGCGAGACGGTCGCCCTGCAGCGGCACATTGTCACCATTCTCGGCCAGAGCCTGTCGGAACTCTCCAGAGGCAATCTCGGCCATCGCATTCACGAGGATTTCCCCGGCGAATACGCCAAGCTGAAGCAGGATTTCAACGCCGCTCTCGTCAGCCTCGAAGAGACCGTGCACACGATGAACCTCAGCATCGGCAACATCGGCAACGGCACCGGCGAAATCAGCAACAGCGCGTCGGACCTCGCCCGCCGCACCGAGCAGCAGGCGGCCAGCCTGGAAGAAACCGCCGCAGCGCTGAACGAGCTTACCGCGCAGGTCAATTCCAGCGCTGAAAATGCCCGCACCGCCGCCAGCAGCGTCAGCGCCGCGTCGGAAGATGCCGGTCGCTCCGGCGAAATCGTGCAGAAGGCGATCACCTCCATGCGCGGCATCGAGCAATCCTCGCAGGAAGTCTCGCGCATCATCGGCGTCATCGACGAAATCGCCTTCCAGACCAACCTGCTAGCACTCAACGCCGGCGTGGAAGCCGCGCGTGCCGGTGAAGCTGGCAAGGGTTTTGCGGTCGTCGCGCAGGAAGTGCGCGAACTCGCACAGCGCTCGGCCAATGCCGCCAAGGAGATCAAGACGCTGATCAACGCCTCGGCCGGCCAGGTCAAGGAAGGTGTCGACCTCGTCGGTCGCACTGGCGGCGCGCTGCACAAGATCGCCGAACAGGTCATGGAGATCAACAGCCTGATCCGCCAGATCTCGGCCTCGGCCAGCGAACAGGCGATCGGTCTGAAGGAAATCAACTCGGCCATGAACCAGATGGACCAGGTGACTCAGCAGAACGCCGCGATGGTCGAAGAGACCACCGCTGCAAGCGTCACGCTCAACGACGAGGCGCAGACGCTCAAGGGGCTCGTCGCCCGCTTCCGCACCTCGCATGGCGCTCAGGACAATGCTTCCGCGCTGCGCGCCACTGCTCAACAGATGCGCGCACCGGCAGCCGCCCCCGCCCGACGTTCGGCACCTGCCGCCGCCCCGGCTCGCAAGGCACGGCCTCAGGTCCAGGGCGCCACGGCGCTGGCACAGGATGACTGGGAAGAATTCTGAGCCGACTAATCAGACGGAAAAGG
>JAGWJK010000454.1 GCA_028865845.1 Rhizobiaceae bacterium | reverse complement strand
CGGAAGTCTACGCGCTCGGTCAGGCCTGGGGTCCGGAGCCTAACAAGCAGGATCAGTATTTTCACTTTCTCCCGGGCCGTGGCATCCACGATATTCATATGAACCAGGGCAACCCGCCCGGCGACTACGATAAAGACAACGGCACCTGGCAGGACGGTGGATTGTTCTTCCACTTCCCTGATCAAAATCACTGGGTTGCGATCTTCCTGAAGTTCCAGACGCAAGGCTGGCACACCGACGATAAGACCGGTGATATCCTGCCTGACGCAGGCGGCGGAGCGCCTTCCGATCAGACCATCGATCCAGGCGTGTTGAAGCCCAACCATCAGCCGACGGTCAGCCAGCCTGACGGACAGGTCCGTATCGTTGCTGCCCTGGTCAACGACGTGCGTACGCCGGAACACGAGACCGTGACGTTATTGAACACCACGCATGAGCCGGTGGACCTCACGGGCTGGACGCTCAAGGACAAGCAGAAGAACGCCACCCCGCTACACGGCGTCATCGCACCTGGGGAAAGCCTGCGCGTCGACGTCGTGCCGCCGATGGCGCTCTCCAACAAGGGTGGCCTGATCAGCCTCATCAACAATCATGGGCTGAAGGTCCACGGCGTTTCCTACACCAAGGAGGCTGCGTCCCAGCCGGGCCGCACCTTGACCTTCTGATCGCTCCGCCGGAGACGGCCCCCGCACGGAATATTTGTTGGTCGGTGTCACATTTCTGGTGTCGAAAAATCATAGCTTGGCAATCAGATCACGAGGGCCCCGAGCCGTTCGGTTGGTCCTCCTGGATCTTGGCGATTTGGCCAAAAACCGAAGCGGGCCGGTCTTGGCGAGCGATGGGAATTTGGCATGACGGCATTTCGATCCATGAGTGTCTGCGGGCCACCCCGATCGCGCGGGTTATTCCAACCCGCCGAACTGCGGCGCATTCAGGGCTATCGGCGGGCATCCTTCGACAATCTCGATTTGCTCGCGACAGCCATGCCTGCTGACCGACAGGTCGAGGCAGCCGGCTGGCGGCAGACCGGTACCCGGGCACGTTTCTGAAGAATGCCGCGATCGACTTCGGACGCTTCTGTGACGTCGCCACCGCATCTGGCCAAACCGGTCCAAGCGATGGAACCGAGCGGATCGCCAAGGTGAACGCGGCGGATGACATCACCCCCAAACACAGTGATATTGCAGGAGAGCAGCATGGATGAAATGACGGACGTCGGCGCGATGCGGGAGCATCTGCACCTTCATGATTTCGATGCCGTCCCATTTTTGGGCCGGGCCGACGCGATGTTTGAACGCCATCTGCTGTCGGATGCGCTGGTCGAGCCATCGACGGCTTACGAACGCCAGCGTTTCGAAGCCTTGGCCCGGTCCGTGCGTGACATCCTCGCACAGCGCTGGATCAAGACCCAGCGCACCTATGATCAGGAAAACCCCAAGCGCGTCTACTATATGTCGATGGAGTTCCTGATCGGCCGTTCGCTCGCCAATAACCTCACGAACCTGATGCTGCATCCGTTCATCGAGGAAGCCGCGCGCGATGCCAGCCTGGATTGGCTGGGGCTTTTGGAACAGGAGCCCGATGCCGGGCTCGGCAATGGCGGCCTCGGCCGTCTTGCGGCCTGCTTCCTGGATTCGATGGCCACCCTGCAGCTGCCGGCCATGGGCTATGGCCTGCGTTACGAATACGGCATGTTCAAACAGTCGATCGAGGATGGCTGGCAGCGTGAGCATCCGGACAACTGGCTGCGCCGCCAGGACCCCTGGGAAATCTCCCGCCGCAGCGAAGCGGTCGAAGTCAAGCTCGGCTGCACCTTCGAAATGCATCAGGGTAATCTGCGCATGGTCGGCAACCGCCCGTCGACGCTGATCGGCATACCTTACGATCGGCCGGTGATCGGATTCGGTGGCAAGACGATCAACAGCCTGCGCCTTTGGAGCGCCGTTGCTCCCGACTATTTCGATTTCCAGGAATTCAGCTCGGGTGATTTCGTCGGCGCCCTGGTCGGCAGCATTGCGGCGCAAACGCTGACCCGCGTTCTCTACCCCGACGATTCCACCGAGATGGGACAAGGCCTGCGCTTTGCGCAGGAATATTTCCTCGTCGCCTGCTCGCTCGCCGATCTCGTACGCCGTTTCCGTCGCGACAATGATGACTGGCACCGCCTCCCGGAAAAGGTCGCCATCCAGCTCAACGATACCCATCCGGCTCTGACCGTGCCGGAACTGATGCGTATCCTGCTCGACGACGCCCACCTCGATTGGGATACCGCCTGGGACCTCACCAAGCGCACCCTCGCCTATACCAACCACACGCTGCTACCCGAAGCCCTCGAAAAATGGCCGCTGCACTATTTCCAGCAGATGCTGCCGCGGCAGCTGGAAATCATCTACGAGATCAACCATCGCTTCCTTGCGGACGTGCATGAGATCCATCCGGGCGACGAAGCGCTTGTCGAGCGCGTCAGCCTCATCCAGGAAGGCGCGGAAGACAAGGTTCGCATGGCCAACCTGGCGATCGTTGGCTCGCACAGCACCAATGGCGTCGCAGCCATCCATTCCGAACTGCTGCGCAAGACGACGGTACGCGATCTTGCCGAGATCTTCCCTGAGCGCTTCAGCAACAAGACGAACGGCGTGACGCCGCGTCGCTGGCTGTTGCTTGCAAATCCGGACTTGTCGGCAGCCATCACCGGTGCCATTGGCGATGGCTGGGCCACAGACTTTGACAGGATCGCAGCATTGCGTCCGGCCGCGGAAGATGCGGCTTTCCGCAGCTCCTTCCTCAAGGCGAAACACGACGCAAAGGCCCGCTTCGCCAACTGGCTGCTGGATACTTCCGGGCAGAAAGTCGATCCCGACAGCATCTTCGATTGCCAGATCAAGCGTATCCATGAGTACAAGCGGCAACTGCTCAACGCCCTACGCGTCGTTGTGCTCTATAACCGCCTGCGCGCTAACCCCGATCTGGAGATGGCGCCCCGCACCTTCTTCTTCGCCGGCAAGGCGGCGCCCGCCTATCGCCTGGCCAAGCAGATCATCAAGTTCGTCAACAATCTGGCGGCAACGATCGATGGCGATCCCGCGGTCCGCGGCCGGATCAAGGTCGTCTTCCTGCCGGAATATTGCGTCTCGCTTGCCGAGCGCCTGATCCCGGCCGCCGACGTTTCCAACCAGATCTCGACCGCCGGTTTCGAAGCCAGCGGCACGAGCAACATGAAGTTCATGATGAATGGCGCACTCACCATCGGCACGCGCGATGGCGCGACCATCGAGATGGCGGAAGAAGCTGGCGAAGAAAACTTCTTCCTGTTCGGTCTCACGGCACAGCAGGTTGCCGACAGCCGTGGCTGGTACGATCCGCATTGGCACTATGAGCACGAAGCCGAAACCCGGGCCGCGCTCGATCTGATCGGCAGCGACTATTTCAATCAGCATGAACGCGGCGCATTCAACGCGATCCATGACGTGCTGCTGAGAAACGGCGATCATTACATGCACCTCGCCGATCTTACCTCCTACCTGGAAGCCGATCAGGCGCTTTGCGCGCTCTATGCCGATCGCAACGCCTGGGCTCGCAAGGCGATCCTGAATGTGGCGGGTTCCGGCAAATTCTCCAGCGACAGAGCGATTGCGCAATATGCCGAGGAAATCTGGCAGGTAAAGCCCTGCCCGGTAGCGTAAAGAGCTTGCGGCGACCGGCCCCACCGGTCGCCGCGACCACACGACTTTCGGATCGGATAAGCGAGCCGCAGAGGATGCTGTTGGTCTGCCGAGTTTGATAGCGCGAGTTGGCTCACCACGCTTTTGATGGTGGGCGAACTCGCGATTTTGTTTTCGTCGTAGAAGCCTCAAAAGACGTGATGAGCGCCTCGGCGAAAGGTCTCGTCGCTCTCGTCCTCAGCCGGGCAGCTTCCGGATCGTATCCATCAGCGCAATGATCAGCGGTTTGGTGAACTGGGCGGCAAAATGTTCGGCCGATGCCGTCCGCTCGCGGTCGTCCAGCGACAGCGCATTATGCAGCGCCGTGCGCTGGCGCTTCGACAAGCCGGCGGGAAGCGATGAGGAAATTCCGTTCTCTTTCGCTTCCAGGGCATTCGCCTCGCCGAAAGGCCTTTGGCCCGTCAGCATCAGATAGGTCATCACGCCCAGCGAATAGATGTCATCGCCTTCGCTGGATTCAGCGCCCATCAACCGCTGCGGCGACGCGTAGATCGGTGTTACCGCGCCGAAGCGGCCGAGGATCTTGACCGTATCCTCTTCGCCCAGGCGCGAAACCCGTGCGATCGGATAAGCGATATTGAAATCGATGAGCTTTACCCGACCGCTGCGCTCGATGAAGACGTTGCCCGGCTTCAGGTCGGCGTGAATGATGTTATTGGCATGGGCATGGCGCAGCGCTGCGGAAATATCCGCGACGATCCTTTCGATCTGCGAAAACTCCAGCCGATGCCCCCTCGCCTCCCGCAGGATTTTCGCGAGCGTCTGTCCTTCCAGATGCTCCATGACCATGAAGTGGACATTCCCGTCACAATCCATGTCGTAAACGCGCACGATGTTCGGATGGACGAGTTCACGCAGCCGCCGTGCCTCACGGTACATCAGGGCGAGAATATCGGGATCGGTCTCAGCATCCTCGACGAGGATCTTCAAGGCGACGAAGGCATTGGCAAGTCCCGCCCGCGTGGCAACCAGATCCCTTGCCTTGTACACGACGGAGAGACCACCGCGGCCGATCTCGGCGATCAGTTCGAAGCGACCGCGCAGAATTGTTCCCGGCTCAACAGTCGTTCCCCGCGACTGCAAAGGCAGATCGATGACATCCTCGCGTTTCGCCTCAGCGCTCATGATAGCCCACCCAAACCAAAATGGCCGTTACGTCGTCCGCAGATCCGCCC
>JAGWJK010000453.1 GCA_028865845.1 Rhizobiaceae bacterium | reverse complement strand
CACCGAGTTCCTCGACGAATTCCGCCTTGACCTGCAGAGCAGCCTGGCGAACCTCGCCGTCCAGGGCCAATTGCTCGGGCCTGATGCCAACGAAGATCTTTGCGCCCACCGGCGGCAACGCCCCGGTCAGCGGCAATGCAATCGGCGTCTCCGGCTGATCGTCAAGCGTGATCGCCATTCGCCCGCCATCGTGGCTGGCGACCTTGCCCGACAGGAAATTCATGCCGGGCGAGCCGATAAAACCGGCGACGAACATGTTGTCGGGATTGCGATATAGCTCGAGCGGGGCGCCGGCCTGCTGTACCACGCCGGCCTTAAGCACGACGATCTTGTCGGCAAGCGTCATCGCCTCGACCTGGTCGTGGGTGACGTAGACCATCGTTGCCCCGATCTGGCGATGCAACCGCGCGATTTCCATGCGCATCTTCACGCGCAGCTCGGCGTCGAGATTGGACAGCGGTTCGTCGAACAGAAACACGCGCGGCTGACGGACGATCGCGCGACCAATGGCAACACGCTGCCGTTGACCGCCGGAAAGCTGACTGGGCTTGCTTTTTAGATAATCGGTGAGACGCAGGATTTCGGCAGCGGCCCGAACCTTCTCGGCAATTTCCGCCTTGGGCCGTCCCGCCACCGAAAGGCTGAAGGCCATGTTGTCGAACACGGTCAAATGCGGATAAAGCGCATAGGATTGAAAGACCATGGCGACGCCACGGGTAGACGCCTCCTTATGCGTCACGTCGCGGCCTTCGATTTCGATCCGTCCGCCCGATGTTTCTTCGAGCCCCGCGATCATCCGCAGCAGCGTCGACTTCCCGCAGCCCGATGGGCCGACGAAGACGGCGAACTCACCCTGCTCTATCGTGATGTCGACGCCGTGAATGACTTTGAGCGCGCCAAACGATTTGCTGACATCGGTTAATTGAATTCCGGTATTTCGCACGTCGGCGGTTTGAATTCCCACCATGAGCCTGATCCTCCCGTGATCAACTCTTTCGCCGGACGGCAGCCTCCTCTGCCGCCGCCCGGTGATCCCAGCTATCAGGCGGTTGCGACCGACAGCAGGATGAAGTGGTAGGATTTCGCCGGCAACTTGCCTGCAAGCGCGCCATCGTCCGTGAGGACAAGGCCTGTCCCCTCCTTGGGCATGACGGTGCTTTGAGCATCGACAGTGTTTCGCGCCCGCAGGTCCTCACCGGCCATGACCGTATGCTTTTCGATCTTCGCGTTCTTGAAGCCCTGAAGTGAAAGCGAGAAATCGAGCGACTGATCCAAGCTTCTGTTGACTGCAAAAACCGCAATGCTCTTTCCGCCTTCATGGAGAACCGCGGAAATATCGAGATAGGGCACGTCCTGCGAGACTTCGCAATTATAGGTCGGACCCGATGTAGATACGTTCAGTGCCGTGCCGCGGCCATATTTCGAAGCAAGCTGCAAGGGATAATAGATGGTCTGCCGCCAGGCCGGGCCATCTGTGCGCGTCAAAATCGGAGCGATGACATTGACGAGCTGCGCCATGCACGCGATCTTGACGCGATCGGACCGGCGGATGAAGACGTTGAGCAACGACGCGACGAACAACGCGTCTTCGAGATTGTAGACCTCTTCGAGCAAGGCCGGCGCTTCGGGCCAGTTCCAGTTGGCAATGCGTTCGCCATCTTCCTTGCGATCATGATACCAGACGTTCCACTCATCGAAGCAAATCTTGACGTCCCGCTTCGACCGCTTCTTCGCCTTGATATAGTCGATGATGCCGCCGACCGTGACGATATAGCGATCGAGTTCGATCGCCTTGGCGAAGTAATTGAGCGTATCCTGCTCTTCGTTACCGAAATACTTGTGCAGCGAGATGTAATCGACGCTTTCATAAGCCTGATCGAGAACGGTCGCTTCCCATTCCGGATAGCTCTTCATCTTATCGTTGGACGAACCGCAGGCGACCGTCTCCAGCGTCTTGTCGAAATATTTGAAAGCCTTGCTGACCTCGTTCGCAAGATGGCCGTACTCGGCAGCACTCTTGTGGCCGACCTGCCAGGGGCCGTCCAGCTCGTTGCCGAGGCACCAGATGCGGACGTTATGGGGATCCTTGTAGCCATGCTTGGCGCGCAGATCGCTCCAGTAGGTCCCCCCTGGATGATTGCAATATTCGAGGAAGTTGCGGGCATCGTCGAGGCCGCGCGACCCGAGATTCATGGCAAGCATCATCTCGGTATTGGCAAGCTTTGCCCAATCGGAGAACTCGTTCACGCCGACCTGGTTGGTCTCGCGTGTCCGCCAGGCGAGATCGAGGCGCACCGGCCGCTCTTCGCGCGGACCGATGCCGTCTTCCCAGCGATAGGCCGAAACGAAGTTGCCACCGGGATAGCGTACGATCGGCATATCGAGATCACGGACGTAATCGAGAACATCCTGGCGAAACCCGTTCTTGTCGGCGGTTTTGTGTCCCGGCTCATAAATCCCGGTGTAAACCGCCCGCCCCATATGTTCGAGAAACGATCCGAAGACGCGCTTGTCGACGTTGGAGACGGTGAAATCCTTGTTGATGACTGCGTTAGCTTTCATCGTGTTCCCTCGCTTATTGCTGTTAATTGCGCGCGAGAGTATGATGGAAGTTTTTTTATTTCAAGTTTTTTGTTTTATATCGGAATTTCTGATTTAATCAGATTTGCCACCCGCCAACCGCCGCATGATGCGGAGACCATCCGCTGCCAAAACGTGGGTGAATTCTGCCGATGACATCGGTCGCGCCAGTTTCGCGGCCTGCCCTGACCAAAGGTTTGTGAAGTCATCACCTCCTGCTGCCTCCGCCTTGGCACGCAGCGGAGCGAGTGCGCCGCCGGCAGTCGGGAAGGCCGGGGCGAGATCAGAAATCGGCCCTACCTCGCGCATGACGCGGTTTATCACGCCACGCGCCGGGCGGCCGGTAAAGACATTCGTAAGCGCCGTGTTGTCGTCGCCAGCACGCATCAGTGCCGCACGATGAACCGCCGGGATCTTTGCCTCGGTTGCGAAGAGGTATGCCGTGCCGACCTGAACCGCGGACGCACCAAGCGCAAAGGCGGCAGCCACGCCGCGTCCGTCGGCAATCCCGCCCGCGGCGATAACGGGGACATTCACCGCATCGACGATTTGCGGTACCAGCGCCATGGTGCCGACCTGCGTCGCCATGTTTTCGGTCAGGAAATTGCCGCGGTGACCTCCAGCCTCGAAGCCCATGGCGATGATTGCATCGACACCGCGTTCGGCAAGCCATTGCGCCTCTGCCACCGTCGTCGCCGACGATATGATCTTGGCACCAGTCGCCCTTACCCGATCCAGCAAGGCAGCGGCAGGCAAGCCGAAATGAAAACTGACGATCTCGGGCTTATAAGCCTCGACGACGTCACAGAAGGACATATCGAATGGTGCGCGTCCTCCCGACGGTATTGGATCGGCCGGATCGAGGCCTGCTTCGACATAGTAGGAGGCAAGACGCGCCCGCCACGCCATCTGCCGTGCCGGGTCGGCCTGCGGCATGGTGTGGGCAAAGAAATTGACATTGATCGGCTTCTTCGTCCCGGCCCTTATCGTGTCCAATGCCGCCCGCAATTGCTCGGTATTATACTGAGCGCTCGGCAAAGCCCCCAATCCGCCCGCTTCGCTGACCGCCAAGACCATTTCCGGCGTCGTCGCGCCCGCCATCGGCGCCTGGATGATCGGGATCTCGATACCAAATAGATCGAGGATTCGGGTGTCTGGCCATTCGCTCATCGCGCGCTTCCCATCTTCATGTCTACGTCCGCGGCCGTCGACCGAACGAACGCCCATCGGTTCTGGCGGACACTATCACCTTCGACAGGGGAAGCAAAAATTTGACACGAAAGCTGCAAACGCAAAAAAACGCCCTCTCCGATCAAGGAGAGGGCGAGATAGGGAAACGTCCGGCACACCGTGAGACCGGAGAGTGCATTAGGTCAACCTCATGTAGATGCCGCAATACGGCATATGACGGTGGTTGATCAAAAAGGCCGGCCTCCTCGCACCCAGCGGGATATCGTGTCGAAGAAAAGATCGGCGATCCACATGGCACAGATGCCGACGACGAAAGCCGTTGCATTCATCGCCGAGACATCCAATTGCGGCAGCGGCCAATGGATTGCGCGCAGATAATAGAGCACAGGCTCAGTCAGATAAGCGGCTGCCAGCGCTCCGCAAATCGGCGATGCAATGATTTCGCGCGTGGTATAGCGGCGTCGGGAAAGCCCCCGCAGCACGCCGCCCGAAAGGCCGGCGAAAACGACGCCGACCTTGATACCGAGCGCGTCGAGAAATTCGCTCACCGCCATGATCTGCTCCTTCAAATGTTTCCGGATCCGGAAAACCGTATCCTCGTGCCGATCAAGGCAAGCGGCGGGAGCCAAGTCACTTGCTGACCGGCGGCTGCGGCTTGATCAGGCCCGAAAGCCCGTCTCGGGCGATGTTGATTGAAAGCTTGAGTGCACTGAGCCCCGCAACGACATAAGCCGTGTAGCTCGGGCCGATAAAGGATTGCGAGCATTCTATGGTGCCATCCGCGGACTGCGTGCAGCCCGCGGCGAGAAGAACCGCGATCGTCAGCGCGGACAGGGCAATCAATATATTCAAAATGTTATGCAGCATATTCGTATTCAACAAAGGATTTCCTTCCGTGGGTATGGAGTTATTTCGTGGCCGGGGATTGCTGCGACGCCGACTTGATGGCTGCGTAAGCTTGGGCGGCAAGGACGACCGCATCGGCCACGTTGATGTTTTCGGGATTCAAACAAACAGTCCGCGTACTCGCGTACGCCGCCGCCTCCTTGATTATCGTTGCCTTGCGAATATCGGCAGACACGGACAGGGCGATAAAAGCAGCATGTGCAGTTTCCAAGTCTCCGCGGAT
>JAGWJK010000452.1 GCA_028865845.1 Rhizobiaceae bacterium | reverse complement strand
TGCTCGTCGGAAACCTTCAGCGTGCCCTTTAGGAAGTCGGCGCCGAGCGTCCACTGGTTGAAGACGAACTTGATGTCGAAGGCGCTCTTCAGAGCAGCGTTGACGGCTTCGATCTTCTCGTCGGTGAAGCCCTTGGCCTTCAGCGTCGACGGGTTGACGGCCGGCGCCTGGTTGAGGTTGCCGTGGCCGACGGCATAGGCTTCGATCTCGGCGATCTGGCTCTCGCTGTAGCCGAGCGTGCGCAGCGCTTCCGGAACGGCGCGGTTGATGATCTTGAAGTAGCCGCCGCCGGCGAGCTTCTTGAACTTCACCAGCGCGAAGTCCGGCTCGATACCGGTCGTGTCGCAATCCATGACGAGGCCGATCGTGCCTGTTGGAGCGATGACGGTTGCCTGGGCGTTGCGATAGCCGTGCTTTTCGCCCAGTTCCAGCGCCTTGTCCCACGCAGTCTTGGCATGGGCAACGAGATCCTGGTCCGGATTGTCGCGATGGATCAGGGCCACCGGATTGATCGACAGGCCCTCATAGCCGCTCGCTTCGCCGTAGGCAGCGCGGCGATGGTTGCGGATGACGCGCAGCATGTTCTCGCGGTTCGGCTTGAACATCGGGAAGGTGCCGAGCTCGGATGCCATTTCAGCCGAGGTGGCATAGGCGATGCCGGTCATGATCGCGGTCAGCGAGCCGGCGATGGCGCGGGCTTCGTCGCTGTCATAGGGAATGCCCGACGACATCAGCAGGCCGCCGATATTGGCGTAGCCGAGGCCGAGCGTGCGGTATTCATAGGAGAGCTCTGCGATGCGGCGCGACGGGAACTGCGCCATCATCACGGAGATTTCGAGAACGACGGTCCAGAGGCGGACGGCATGCTCGTAGTCGGCGATGTTGATGCGCTTGGTGGCCGCATCCTTGAAGGTCATCAGGTTCAGCGAAGCGAGGTTGCAGGCCGTGTCGTCGAGGAACATGTACTCCGAGCACGGGTTCGATGCGCGGATCGGGCCGGCGGCCGGGCTGGTGTGCCAGTCGTTCATCGTCGTGTTGAAGTGCAGGCCCGGATCGGCCGCTGCCCAGGCGGCGTAGGAAATCGATTCCCAGAGATCGCGGGCCTTCAGCGTCTTGATGACCTTGCCGTCCTTGCGGGCGGTCAGATGCCAGTCGCCATCGTTTTCGACGGCGCGCAGGAAGTCGTCCTTGATGGAGACCGAGTTGTTGGAGTTCTGGCCCGATACGGTGAGATAGGCTTCCGAATCCCAATCGGTGTCATAGGTCTTGAATTCCAGGTCCTTGTAGCCCTGTCGAGCGAACTGGATGACGCGCTGAACGTAGTTTTCCGGAACCTGGTCTTTCTTGGCGGCGCGGATTTCGCGCTTCAGGGCAGGGTTCTTGGCCGGGTCGAAGCAATCGCCATTGTCGCCGTCGCAATTGACGGCAGCCTTCATGATCGCCTTCAGGTGCTTGGCGACGATCTTGGAACCGGTGACGAGGGCGGCAACCTTCTGCTCTTCCTTGACCTTCCAGTTGATGTATTCCTCGATATCCGGATGGTCGATGTCGACGACGACCATCTTGGCGGCGCGGCGCGTCGTGCCGCCCGACTTGATGGCGCCGGCCGCGCGGTCACCGATCTTCAGGAAGCTCATCAGGCCGGAGGAGCGGCCGCCGCCGGACAGCTTTTCGCCTTCGCCGCGCAGCAGCGAGAAGTTCGAACCGGTGCCGGAACCGTATTTGAACAGGCGGGCTTCACGAACCCAGAGGTCCATGATGCCGCCTTCGTTGACGAGGTCATCCTCGACCGACTGAATGAAGCAGGCATGCGGCTGCGGATGCTCGTAGGCCGACTTGGACTTGGTGATCTTGCCAGTGAAGGGGTCGACATAGAAGTGGCCCTGGCCGGGACCGTCGATGCCGTAGGCCCAATGCATGCCGGTGTTGAACCACTGCGGCGAGTTCGGGGCGACGCGCTGGGTCGCAAGCATGTAGGCAAGCTCGTCGCGGAATGCGGAGGCATCTTCCTCGGAGGAGAAATAGCCGCCCTTCCAGCCCCAGTAGGTCCAGGTGCCGGCCAGACGATCGAAGACCTGGCGCGCATCGATTTCAGAGCCGGTCTGCTGATCCTTCGGCAGCTCCTTCAGAGCCGCATCGTCGGGAACCGAACGCCACAGGAAGGAGGGAACGTCATTTTCCTCGACCTTCTTCAGCTTGGTCGGAACGCCTGCCTTGCGGAAATATTTCTGCGCCAGGATGTCTGCCGCGACCTGGGAGAACTGCGCCGGCACGTCGATGTTTTCGAGGCGGAACACGTTCGACCCGTCAGGGTTCTTGATCTCACTGGTCGCCTTGCGGAACTCGATGTCCGCATAGGCTGACTGCCCGGCCTTCGTAAAGCGACGTTCGATGCGCATAGTCCCATACCTCATTCGTTGGCGCGTTCCCGACCTCGTATCAGGGCGCAAAAAATCCTTGTCCGGCTTCGCGGTTCATCGCGCAGCCAGGGTTCAATCAGCTCTGTGACAGGAGGTGTCATCCGGAGATGTTATTCCTGTATCTTGTGGTGATGGTGGCTGCAAACACTAAATATAGTATTAACAGCTTATTGCCGCCAGTCCCCGCACGTCCTTTTTTGGCAGCCTCGACATCGGCACAAAAAACCTCACGGCGCCACCAAGCTGTGGTGTATCGCCCTGAATAAACACCCGATTTCGAATTGAGGATCGGCCTCGTTTTTTATGCCGATCCAGTCGCCGCCGCAACGTCTGCCATTAAGTTTGAAACACCCGATTCCGTCAAGGGGTGGTTCGTCATCGATTTTTAACCACAATATCTTGTGGGCTTGCCTGTGGAAATTGGGGAAACGCCAGTAGCGCCGCAGATTCAAGCGCTTGGCGGGTAATGCTCGCCCTCGGCGCGACCGTCGACGAGGAAAACATCAGCAGCAGCGTAAATAAATACGACAATATTGTGAAGGTGGCGCGGAAGTCATTGGCAGCGGCCGCAAACCATGCCTGATCTCTCATGATTCGGCTGGAAGGCCTTGAATCCCGCACTTTCTCGGGCGACGGCCACCCACTAAATGTAGTGGGCGCCGAAGCGCCCACCGCAATCGCCGACACGGGTGTCCATCTTCGGGACAAGGTGTGGCATGTCGCTGATTCGCACACGACGGTAGATCTCAGCCGCGCGAGCCCTTGGCGATCGGCTCCTGATAGGTGAAGCCCATGTCCCAGGGGAAATAGATCCAGGTATCCTGGCTCACCTCGGTGATGAAAGTGTCGATGGTGGGCACGCCTTTGGGCTTGGCGTAGACACAGGCAAAATGTGCCTTCGGCATCATCGCGCGCACTTCCTGCGCCGTCTTGCCCGTGTCGGTCAGGTCGTCGACGACGAGCACGCCTTCACCACCGTCGACCATGAGGTCGGGATTGATTCCCTTCAGCAGGTTCATTTCACCCTGGCTGGAATAATCGTGATACGAGGCGACGCATACGGTCTCGATCAGGCGGATATTGAGTTCGCGCGAGATGATCGCGGCCGGCACGAGACCGCCGCGGGTGATGCAGACGATCGCTTTGAAATTGCTGTTGAGACCGGCCAGGCGCCAGGCGAGGGCACGGGCGTCGCGGTGAAACTGATCCCAGGATACGGGAAAGGCTTTATCGGGCAGGGACATGGCGTATGAGCTCCGGGGGCGGAAAGTGGCAACGCGCCGGAAATCGGCGACCCTGAGCAAACTCCGCGGCAGGCGCAGACAATGGACCAATCCCAAAATGCAATTCGCGCAATCGAAACTGCGCGAATGCCTATCCCTTGCGGGAGTTCTCTCATCGGTCGCTGCAATTAGCTGGATTTGCGGCTAAAAGGCAAGAGCCGCGAATCAGCGTGCCAGCAGCGTCATCGCCGTCATGGATTGCAACAGCGTCCGGGTCGTGCCGCCGAAGATCATCTGCCAGAGCCAGGAATGAGTGTAGGCGCCCATCACGAGGAGGTCGATGCTGTTGTCGGCAAGGCGGTTCTCGATAACCTGCGATGGCGTCTTGCCGCCGCAGCTCGCGATCTCCATCGTCGTGCGGACGCCATGGCGGGCAAGCGTTGCGGCGATGTCTGCACCGGTCACCGCAGCGTGATCGGAATTATCCGAGGTATCGACGGAGAAAATCTCGACGGAATCCGCAGCCTTCAGCAAGGGTAGGGCGTCGAAGGTCGCGCGTGCCGCCTCCTTCGAACCATTCCAGGCGATCAGGACGCGCCGGACCGGCTTCGGCTGCGTGAAGATATAGGGGATCATCAGCACCGGCCGGCCACTTTCGAACAGGAAACTTTCGATATCGACATGCGAATCAGAAGCCTTCGATGGGTCGGGCTGCACCGCGACCAGAAGGTCGGCGCTGCGGGCACTCTGGATCAGCGGCTGCGAGCCGTAACCGACCGTGCTTGCAAAGCTCTTCCATTCATAGGCCAGACCTTCGCGTTCCATCTGGGAGCGGAAGATGCGCTCGATGTCGACGGCCTGCGCATGCGCCATATCCTGCAGAGCCTGCACGGCGACCGGATCGGGGATCTCCATCGGCGCGACCAGCGGCACTGCCGAGACGATTTCCGCATGCAGGCCCACGACATGGGCGCCATGCTCCTTCGCCAGCGCCGTGGCGAAATCGACCGCGACGCGAGCGTTGTCGGTGGTGTCTAGAATGACCAATATGGTTTTGTAGGACATGAACGTGATCTCCCATGCGGCAAAGTCGGGAACGTCGGATCATCATACCGGCATTCCGCCAGATCATAATGCGCCGAAGCGATTTTAGTTCCGGCGCAGCCTGCACATATTAGTTGAACGTCATGCTTCAGCCGGCTGATTTTCCTTATCTTTCGACTTTCTGATGTTCTCGATCATGGCGCGAACTTCGGCT
>JAGWJK010000451.1 GCA_028865845.1 Rhizobiaceae bacterium | reverse complement strand
GATCGTCACATCGAAGAAGACGTAATCGTCCGAGCGTGGGCCGGCAAGATAGTTGCGGTCAAAGATGAGTTCGTCCCGATCGAGCTGATGGATCGTCTGGAATTGGTCGGCCGCCGGCACATCGAAGGTTTCGACCATGGCGCGGTGAAAATTTTCCGAAAGCGCCTTGAGATACTCCGGCGACTTGCCGCGGAGAAGAGAAATACGGGTGAAAGGCATGGGAGGCTCCTTGGGCCGTTCTGACTTGACGGAATAGTCATGCCACGCAATAATCGTCCTGAAAATCGCATAATATTTGATCAACGATCCCATAAAAGTGAATTATTAGATGCGCCGCACCAATTTCGATCTCGACGTTCTGCGCAGTTTCGTCACGGGGATGGAGCTCGGCAATTTCGCGAAGGCCGCAGAGCGGCTTGGCCGCTCGACATCGGCGGTCAGCGCCCAGCTGAAGAAGCTCGAGGAACAGACCGGTACGCCGATCTTCCGCAAGGCGGGGCGGGGGCTGGCGCTGACCGATGCCGGCGAAATCATGCTTGCCTATGCACGACGGCTGCTTGACCTCAATGACGAGGCTGCCGCCGCCATCCATGGCACCGACCTCGAAGGATGGGTCCGGCTTGGCTTGCAGGAGGATTTCGGCGAGACATTGCTGCCGGAGGTGCTTGGCCGATTCGCCCGCGCGCATCCCAAGGTTCGCATCGAAGCCCGCGTCGTGCGAAACGCCGAGCTGGTCGAGCGCGTCGGCACCGGCAAGCTCGATCTCGCTCTCGCCTGGAGCGATGGTTTCAGCATGGCGCATACGCAGCGGGTTGCCGAGGTGCCGATGTGCTGGGTCGCGCCCGCGCGTGGCTCCATCGGCTGGCATGCGGAGAGCGGCGAGCCGATGCCGCTTGCGTCGCTGGAGGCGCCGTGCCTGCTGCGAACGATCGCGACGCGCGTGCTCGATCATGCCGGCATCGGCTGGCGCATCTCCTTCATCAGCCCGAGTCTCGGTGGCCTATGGGCGGCAACGGCTGCGGGATTGGGGGTTGCCGTGCGCACGCCGCTCGGCCTGCCCGACAAGGTGCGGATCTTGACGCCTGCCGATGCCGGATTGCCAGCGCTGCCGAAGCTCGATCTGGTGCTGCATCGCGCCGAGGCAGAATCCAGCCCAGCGACGGAACGGCTAGCTTCGATCATCCTGCAGGCGGTGCGGCAAACAGTGGAGGCGACGCCGAATAGCCGGACTTTCGCAGAGCCGGCAGCTCAGGAGATCGTGATCGCCTGAGACTCGGCGTGGTCTGCGCCGTGAGCCTCGGTTTTCTGCGCGGCGATGCGTTCTTCCGCGCTGCGGGCTATTGCCTGAAGATCACGGGGCGCACCTGCAAGCCGCTCGATCGCGGCGATCGCGACATCGGTTGCGACATAGTCAGGCTTGTGGCCAAGATTGCGGATGGTGATCAGCTCGGCACCGGGAATGTCGCGGGCCAGTCCGCGAGAATGCAATTCCTCAAGCACGATATCGTCGCTGTCGCCGGTGATGATCACGGTCGGCGCCTTGATCTTTCTGTACCGTGAAGCGTGCGCGGTTACGTAGGTTAAGAGGTTGGCGACATCGGCGGCGTTGTTGCGGAAGTTCCTCGGCCGCAGCACCAGGGCCGGCGCGGTTTTTTCGATGTAGTCGGCCGGACGTTCGTTCGGTCGGAAGACGCCGAGCGTGCCGCTCTCGACGCGGCGAAGCCCGATCGGAATGACCAGCAAATGAGCAAACAGCCAGCCGAGGAACGGTTTGGCTGCCAGCGTGTAGTACCAGTCGATGCCGCCGGGCCAGGGGTGGGTCGCCGGGGCGAGGAAAAGCAGGCCTATCGTCTTGTCGGGATGGCGGACGCCGAAAGCCGCGGCAATCGCGCCGCCGAAGGAATGGCCGACGATAACGGCTTTGTCGATACCGCGCTTCTCCATCAGCCTGGCGATAGCGTCGGCCTGACCGGAGGGCAGGGCATTTTCCGGGCCGCCGCGTTCGGAATAACCGTGTCCCGGCCGATCGACGAACAGCATTTCAGCGCGGCCGGCAAGCGGCGCGGCGAAGGCCGCGAGCTGATCGCGCAGGTTGCCGCTGGCGCCATGGATGAAGATCAAGGCCGGCAGATCGGCGGCAGCGGGCCGCGGCAAATGCACCGCATTCATGCGGAAGCCGCCGATATCGGTCAGTTCACCGACATTCGGATAGGCTCGCTCGATGACGCGCGTTTGATACGCCGAAAAGACGGCGGCAACGGCGAGGAGCACAACAATGGCGAAAAACAGAAAATCGATCATCGCGCCAGGAAGAATATCATGAGGCTGTCAGCCCGCGTTTTGGTCATGATCCATTGTACGTGGTAACCAACACGCCGCCAGGGGTCAGGTCCGACTACCGGCGATCTTCTCGGAAAGGGTTTCGACCTGTTCCTGGGCCGCCCGATTCGCCGGATAGATTTCAAGGAAGCGCTGCCACGCCTGCAGCGTCAGCTGATCGTTCCCGGATTCGCTGAGGATAGCCGCCATGCCGGCGAGGGCGCCGAAATGACGAGGCTCGATGCGCAGGACCTGGTTGATGTCCTCCATCGACTTTCGGTAATCGCCGATCGCATAGTTCAGCGTCGCGCGCTGGTTCCAGCCCTCGGCATAGTCGGGCTTCAGCGAAATCACCTGGTCGAGAAAATCCATGGCAGCGGCATTGCGCTTGTCCTGGATCGCTTTATTGGCCCATTGCATCAACAGATTGATGGTGGCGCTGCCGGCATCGCTCCACTCCATGCGGATCTGATCGGCGATGAGGCTCGCCTGATCGGGATCGCGCTGGCGTTTCAAGGCTGTGAAGAGATTGTCGAGCTGCTGCTTCGGCGACAGACTGCCGGCATCGCCGCCGGTGTCTTTTTGAGCAGGAGCCTTCGTCTCGGCGATAGCCGAATCGGCAGCCATGGCGGCGTGCGGAACGATGACGGTCAGGGCGAACAGAATCGGCAGGGCCGAACATGACAAAGCAAAAATGCGCATGGCGGGCATATTAGCCCGCCAAGGTCGAAGATCAAAACAATTTTGATGTGATCACCACAGCGACCGTTCGACGGTCATCCCCGGCCTCGAAAGGCCAGGGCCACGCTAAATCAGCCCTGACGAGCCTTGTAGCGCGGGTTCAGCTTGTTGATAATGTAAATGCGGCCCTTGCGGCGGACCAGACGGTTGTCACGGTGACGCGCCTTAAGCGACTTGAGCGAATTCTTGATCTTCATTTTTCTGATCCGCGATGTTTAGGGGGAATGTCACATTCGCCCGGTATCTTTAACAATCAAAAGCGCGCTCAGGGCGCGCTCTTTAGGGTGGGCAGCAAATACCCTGTCGCTTTGGGCCTGTCAACCACGTCAGGGGCTTTTTCCCGATGGTATTAGCGGAGAAGCCGGGTGATATGGCCCATTTTGCGACCGGGCCGAGACTCGGTCTTGCCGTAGAGATGGACTAGCACGTCGTCCTGCCGCAGCCAATCGGGAACCGAAAGGATGTCGTCGCCGATCAGATTCTGCATCACGCAGTCGGAGTGGCGAGCGGGGCTGCCGAGCGGCAGGCCGGCCACGGCGCGGATATGCTGCTCGAACTGCGAGACGACGCAGGCAGCCTCAGTCCAGTGACCGGAATTATGCACGCGCGGCGCCATTTCATTGGCGATCAGGCTGCCGTCGGCAAGCGCGAAGAACTCGATGCCGATGACGCCGACATAATCCAGCGCCGAAAGAATCTTCTTCGCGGCCTCCTGGGCTGCAGCCGTTGTCTCGGTGGAAATCCGGGCGGGGAGGGTGGATGTGTGGAGAATACCGTCCCGGTGGACGTTTTCAGCGGGGTCATAGCAGGCGATCGCCCCATCGAGGCCGCGGGCGGCAATGACGGAGATTTCGCGCTCGAAGGCCACGAAACTTTCGAGAATGAGCGGCACGCCGCCAAGTGCCGCATAGCCACCTTCGGCGCTGTCGGCGGGCGAACGGTAGACGCGTTGCCCCTTGCCGTCATAGCCGAGGCGGCGGGTCTTCAGCACGCCTTGTCCACCGAAATCGGCAAGTGCTGCCTCAAGGTCGGCCTGGCTGTCGACGGCGTGGAAGCGGGCGGTCGGGATGCCGCAGCCGTTGATAAAGCGCTTTTCCGTCAGCCGGTCCTGCGCCATTTCCAGCGCTTTCGGCGGCGGATAGACCGCAACGTCGGCCGCAAGCCGTTCGGCGGCGGCAACCGGGACATTTTCGAATTCATAAGTGACGACGTCGCAGCGTTTTGCCAACTCAGCCAGTGCGCCGGGGTCGTCATAGGCGGCTACGATCTGTTCGTTCGCCAACTGTGCGGCCGGGCAATCGGCCTGCGGCTCCAGAATGATCGTGCGGAAATTCAGCCTCGCGGCGGCCATGGCCAGCATGCGGCCGAGCTGGCCGCCGCCGATGATGCCGATCGTTTTCGCAGTCATAGGTCGTCCATCGGATATTCTGCGACGGCAGCGCTTTGGCGCGCGCGCCATTCGTCCAGCCTTTCGGCAATCTCGTCGTCGCCGAGCGCAAGCACGGCTGCGGCAAGAAGAGCGGCATTGATCGCGCCCGCCTTGCCGATGGCAAGCGTTCCCACCGGAATGCCGGCCGGCATCTGCACGATGGAAAGGAGACTATCCTGCCCCGACAGCGCGCGCGATTGCACCGGCACGCCGAAAACCGGCAGCGGCGTCATCGACGCTGCCATGCCGGGGAGGTGAGCAGCGCCGCCGGCGCCGGCAATGATAACCTTGAAACCCTCGTCGCGGGCTCCCCTGGCGAAGTTCACCAGCCGATCGGGCGTGCGGTGCGCGGAAATGATGCGGGCATCATAGGTGATTTCCAGCGCTTCCAGCGTATCGGCTGCATTCTTCATGGTCTC
>JAGWJK010000450.1 GCA_028865845.1 Rhizobiaceae bacterium | reverse complement strand
TATTTCGGATGAACCGCGATCCTGCCGGATGGAACCCGGAGAGCAAGGTCTTGGCGGATGAAGAGGAGGCAATGAATGGTCAAGGTCACTTATGAGGTCGTGCCGCATGATGGCGGATGGGCGTATCGCTTCGGCGACGTCTACTCGGAAGCGTTTCCGAGCCACTCCGAAGCGGTCGAGGCGGCCCGTATCGTGGCGGCCGAGCAGCAGGTCGGTGGCGATGCCGCCGAGATCAGCTGGCAGGATGAGCGTGGCAAATGGCATGAGGAATACACCGACGGCGGTGACCGGCCCGAGACTGAGGTCGTCGACGGCAAGGTGCATTTCCCTCCCATCGATACGGCTCCCGGCGCCTGACATCATTCGAGGCGCGACGCCTGTGCGAGCACGGCGTTGACGAACTCGGCCTTTGAGGCGGTGTAACGATCGCCGTCATCCCTGAATTTTGCTGCTAGCTTCTGTTTCAGCGCGGCGTAGGCCGCGGCCGTTTCCGGATGCGCTCTTAAATGATCGCGGAAGATCATCCGCTTCCGATGCGTCTCGTTGCACGGCGGCAGGATATAGACCCGCTGGGGCGGCGTCCCGTGCCGTAGCATGAAAGCCCAGACATCGTCATCGTAGCGATTGCCGCGTGCCTCGTAACCGTGACCGACAAGGATTTCGGTTGCCGGTGTGATATGGTCGAGGCTGTACAGCGTCATGTCGATATCGATCAGCGGCTTGGCGGCGAGGCCTAGCACGGAGGTGCTGCCGATATGGTCGATCGCAACGACATGCGGTTTCAGCAGCTCGGCAAGCTCGAAGCGGATACGCTCGAAGGCAAGAGGCCAGTCCGGATCGTAGGGAACAAGCTCGACGGGATTTTTTGTCGTCATCGACCGTTTCGCTCCGTATCCGGATTAAGGTAGTTACGCAGCCCCGCAACGAGGGCATCGAAGGTCACGCGGCAGCGTGGCGAGGATCTTAGATTCTCATGCATGGCAACCCAAGTATCCAGCGAGATTTCGATCTCCGGCAGGACGTGAACGAGATCCTCGTTGTTTTTGGCCAGCGGCACCTGGCAGAAGCCGATGCCACCGCCCCAGCGCAAGGCATTGAGCAACACGATGCTGTGGTCCGATTTGAAGGCGAACGAGGGGCTTTCCAGCATCGGGTAGCGCTTCATCATGGCGCGGACAAAGGCGGTCTGGCGATCGAAGCCGATCAGCCGATGCTTGCCGAGATCACCGAGATGTTCCGGTGTGCCGTATCTGTCGAGATAGCGGCGATGTGCAAAGAGACCCAGGGGAATGACGCCGATATGGCGCGCCAGCAGCGCATCCTGCGAAGGGGCGATCATGCGCACGGCAATGTCGGCCTCGCGTTGCAGCAGGTCTTCCACCATATCGGAGGCCGAGAGCTCGACGACGAGATCGGGATGAGCTTCCTGAATTGCTGCGATGATCGGCGGCAGCACCTCAGCGCCGATCACCTCGCTGGCGCTGATGCGCACGACACCGCTGACCGTGTCGCGGGCGCCGGAGGCCGCCCGCATCAGTGCAGCGCTCGTCGACGCCAAGGTCTCGGCATAGGGTTTGAGCGCCAATGCGGCGTCGGTCGGCATCAATCCCTGCTGCGAGCGGGTAAAGAGCTCGCTGCCTATTGCCTGCTCCAGCGCGTCGATGTGGCGGCCGATGGTGGGCTGTGTGAGCCCAAGGTCACGAGCGGCGGCAGAAAGCGAGCCGTGCTGAAGCACGGCCAGAAAAGTACGGTAAAAATCCCAACTTGGTTCGGTAAGGATCATGCATTTTTGTATATCATGTGCAGAGTTTTTGGCAATTTCGTTTATTGGAGCTTCGCGGCATAGTCTCTTCATCAACCGACGGAGATGACGATGATTGAGCAGACAGCAGATGGAAAGACGGCCCTTGTGCTGGGCGCAACCGGCGGCATCGGCGGTGCCGTTGCCCGTGGGCTTGCCGCCCGTGGCTGGCGCATCCGGGCATTGAACCGCAACGCTGCGGAGGCTGCCAGCCGCGAGCCGGGCTTCGACTGGAGGCAGGGCGATGCCATGCAGGCCGCCGATGTGCTGAGCGCGGCCGAGGGCGTCGATCTGATCGTTCACGCCGTCAACCCGCCGGGATATCGCAATTGGGCACAACTCGTCCTGCCGATGCTGGACAGTACGATCGCCGCGGCAAAGGCGGTCGGTGCCGGGATCGTCTTGCCGGGCACGGTCTACAATTTTGGGCCGGAGGTGCTGCCGCAACCAAATGAAGACAGCCCGCAGCGTCCACGAACGCGCAAGGGTGCCATCCGCGTGGAAATGGAGCGGCGCCTCAAGGCGGCAGCGGAGACAGGAACGCGTGTTATCATCCTGCGCGCCGGCGATTTCTTTGGGCCGCATGTTTCCAACAACTGGTTCTCTCAAGGGTTGATCACGCCCGGCAAGCCGGTCACGTCGGTGACCTATCCGGGGAAACCCGGCATCGGCCATCAATGGGCCTATCTGCCCGATGTTGCCGAGACCATCGTCCGCCTGGTCGAAAGCGGCGACTCGCTGCCGACATTTGCCGTCTACCACATGCGCGGGCATTGGGATGGCGACGGCCGCCAGATGATTGGTGCGATCGAGCGCTCCGTGGGGCACAAGGTGAAGGCCAAGGCATTTCCCTGGTGGCTGCTGCCATTTGCGGCCCCCTTCGTGCCGCTAATGAAGGAATTGCGCGAGATGCGCTATCTCTGGAACGTGCCGCTGCAGATGGGGAATGATCGGCTTGTGGCCGTTCTCGGCGAGGAGCCGCACACACCGATCGATGAGGCCGTCAAAAAGACCCTGGCTGCGATTGGCTGTTTGCCGGCCGGACGCTAGCGCGCTGCGTCATGCGGCGCGTTCGGCGAGGGCGATGCCTGCAACGGCGAGAACGGACCGGACATTCCCGGCGTCGCCGTTGGAATGGAACCACGCGGCGGAGAGGCCGGCATAGGCGATGATCCAATCGAGCATGCGCGCTCGTTCGAGCTTCGCTTCGGCACAGACGATTGCCAGCTGTCGTTGCAACCGTCCCGGCTCGGTGGCCGTGGGCAGGTCGGGATTGCAGAAGGTGTTGGCGAAATCGAAGCCGCGCTCGCCGAGAAGCGATTTGGGATAGATGGCAAGATAGCCGCGGGCGCCGAAGTCCAGGATGTTGCCATGGTGGATGTCGCCGTGAAGCGGCCTCGTGTCCCAGGGGTCGGCAAGAAGCCGCCCTCGGCATCCGCCGTCGATTGCAGATCGCGAAACCAAAGCGACAACGGCACGAGATCGGGGAAGGGGGTATCTCGCGATGCATGCAATCTCGCTGCCGTCCTGCAGATGATCCGGCTCGCCTCGTCGTCGCCGCCGTTCATGGCGAGCGGCAGCAGCGAACTGCCATTCATCGCACGCTCCATCAGAAGCGCGTCGTTATCATGTTCATAGACCCGGGCTGCGCCGTCGCCTGCCCACCAGCGCAACAGCAGGCCGCCGCGTTTTTCCTCGGCCTCGGTGGCAATCTTCAACATGGCGGGGAGCCCGCGCCACATCACCGGCAGGAGATGGCTGGTTCGGGTGACGATCGGCTTGCCGGCAGAAGTCAACGACCACTGGTCGATATGGTGCTCGAACATTCTTTTGCTTTGTTGGGAGTTCGGTTGCATCGGGCAATGAGCAAGCGCTTTATTCTTCGGATCGATCGCGGTCCAGCCGTGTGATCAGATCGGCGACGAGGTCGTCGACGCTTCCGACTGACGTGTCGACTACGATCGGTCGTGGCTGCCATTCTTCATAGGTACGATCGACGATCTCCTGCCAGCTCGGCTTTATAAGTCCCTCGACATCGGTCGGCCGCGTTTCGGCGCGCCTGCGATGCTCGTCCTTGTCCGAGCACAGCACTTCGACCTCGAAGGCTTTTACGCCACAGCGCGCCGCGACCGAGAGCCAGGCTTCACGCGTTATTTTCAGCGGGTTGACCGAGTCGGCGACAACAGTCCTGCCAAGTCGAAGATTGTCCTCGGCAATTCCGTAGGCCACCATATAGCCGGCCGGCCCCACCGCGTCTCTGAGCATGCCGGAAGCGCGTATCGCCTGTTCTATCGTATCGACGCGGACATGGACCGCTTCCAGCACGTCGGCGAGGGCGCCGGCAATCGTCGTCTTTCCACTGGCTGGCAAACCACCGAGGATAATGAGCATCGTCTGCGTCTCCCGTCGTTTCTTGCCGGTCTCAAGCACCCGACAAAACTCCGACATAGAAAACCCTCCGGAGCAAGACGCGCCGGAGGGTTTTCTGAAGAGCAGACGCAAATCCCGCCTGAAAACGGGATTTGCCTGGAAGAATAATTTCAGCGCTTAGGCAGCTTCGTCGAGCGTCGGGTAGTCGGCATAGCCGGTCTCACCGCCGCCGTAGAGCGTCGCTGCGTTGAAGGCTGCAAGCGGGGCATTTTCCTTCAGGCGATGCACGAGATCCGGGTTGGAAATGAACAGCTTGCCGAAGGCGATGACATCAGCCTTGCCGCTTTCGACGGCGTCGATGGCCATGTCACGCGTGTAGCCGTTGTTGAGCATCCAGGCCGACTTGCCGCCGGCTGCCTTGTAGGCCGCATGCAGGGCATCGTAGTCGAAGGACAGGAAATCGCGCGCGCCGCCGGTCTGGCCTTCAACGATGTGGACGTAGGCGAGATCGTACTTGGCGAGACCTTCGACGACATAGGTGAAAAGGGCTTGCGGATGCGGGTCGCTGGAATCGCCCGACGGCGTTACCGGCGAGATGCGGATCGCCGTGCGCCCAGTACCGACTTCCTTGGTGACGGTGTCGACCACTTCGAACAGGAAGCGGGCACGGTTCTCTATCGAGCCGCCATACTGGTCGGTGCGGTCGTTGACGTCGGCACGCAGGAACTGGTCGATGAGGTA
>JAGWJK010000449.1 GCA_028865845.1 Rhizobiaceae bacterium | reverse complement strand
CACGGCGAAAAACATCATCGCCGCGATCAGAAACGCGATTCTTGCGGCTTTCGGGCCCATGGCTTCAACACTTGACTAACAATCAGTTGCCGCACAGTGGCCCGTTAACCGAAGTCGCGCAATTTAAACCATTTGTTAAGGTTAACGGATCCGGCGAGGCTGTGGATATCCTCCGCCGGATCGAGGCATCAGCCGTAGACGCCGCGCACAATGCGCTTCAGCGCCACCGCAGCCTTTTCCCAATCCTTGGCCGTTTTCAGCGCCAAGCCGGCGCACTGCCCGCTGACGGCCGCCGACAGAACGAGATGCTGGACGGCGGCAAAGATCAAGGCGTTGACGGCGACGGCGTCGATCCCTTTCGGCGGAGCGAGCGAACCACGCATACGATCGATCCAGCCGGCGAGCGCTTTCGAACGGGCTTCCGACAATCGACGCACCTGCTCGGTGTTTTCGGACACTTCCCAGGCGACGATGCGGCGCATGAGCGGATCGCCGCGCAGAGCATCGAGGAACAACAGCGTCAGGCGCTCCATAAGATCGCCATAGGTGAGCAGAAACATGCCGCCGTTGTCATCCGGTATGCGATCCCGCACCCAGCTTCCGAGATCGGCACCGATCGCTTCCACCAGACCATCGAGGCCGCCGTAGTAACGATAGATGAGCTGTTTGTCGCAGCCGGCGCCGCGGGCAACCGCGTTGATGCCGAAATTCTGGAACCCCTCCTCCGCCAACAAGCGCTTGGCGGCCGCAAGGATCGCCTGCTCGGTGGCGGCGCGATTACGCAGTCGCTTTTCGGGTTCGCTGCCCGCTTCAATCGGCACTTTCGCAACAGCATTTGCGCTTGGCATGTCTCGACTCCACCTTGTCACCGTTCGGTGATTAGCAATTAGCGGGGTCCCGGACAATGAGAGGACGGATCGCGGCTCGCTTCGATCCGCGAAATCCACAGGCTAGATGTAGCGACCGAACCAGACCGTCGTCGGCGACGCCACCTCCGGCGGCAATTCCAGCCGGGAAAATCCGCGCGATGCCCAGAACCGGACGCCATTATGGTTGCTCGTGCTTGCGCCGAGATGGATACCTCCGATGCCGCTGGCGCGGGCGTTTGCCACCCAACGGTCAAGCAGCGCCGTGCCGATCCCCTGCCCCTGCGTTCGCGCCAAGAGGTTCATATGGATATGCGCGGGAAACGGATCCGTCAGGACCGGCGGGGTGCGTTTCGGATGATGAATCATGAAGCTGCGCCGCTGATCCGCATCCCACGTCGCCGGATCACCCGTTGGATCAGCGTAACGCCGACGGAGTTCCGGCCACCATTCGCGCTCCAGCCTTTCTTCGAACGCCACAGTGTTAAGAGCGCCGGCGATATAGCCGCAGACACCCGCGTCATCCTCAGCAACGATGACGGCCTCGGGGTCAAGGACCGCGTAGGGCGCCGAATAGATGTGCCCGATCATCCGTCCGTCGCGGTAAAGCGCGGTGGCATCCCCACCGGCCTCGCCGGTCGCCAGCGAGATGGCATAAAGCTGTTCGATGTCGTCGGGTCGGACCGGACGGAGATTGATCATGGATTTATCTTTAGTAGTCCCTAAAAACACGCTTGCCGAAGAAGATGGTCTTTGCAACCGCCTAGAGATGACGGTTCACGTCCATTCGTTGGTGCAGGATGCGGATCACCGCGATGATGGTGTCTTGTTGGCGATAATAGATGACATGGGAACCAACAGCGTATTTGAAGTAGCCTTCACGAATATCAGCGCGGCGCCCGGTTTTCACACCGGAAGCTAACCCATCCAAGGCACGAATGATATCCGCGTGATAGGTTTCAGCTTGCTGCGAACTCCACCTTTCGACGGTGTAGCGCCATATATCCTCAAGGTCCGTCTCTGCGAGAGGCGACAGATGATAACGGCCCTCACTCGCCATATGTGGCACGCATCCTCCGCACGAATGCATCATTGTCGAACGCAGTCGGCTTTCCGGACGCCTCGCCCGCGATCAAAGCATCCTGAAGAGCCTTCATCTTAGCCTCATGTTCTTCCAGCAGACGTAGACCTGCACGAACGACATCGCTGGCCGAGCCATATCGTCCCGTCTGCACTTGGCTATCGATGAATGTCGTAAAATGATCGCCGAGCGAGACGGATGTATTTCGAGCCATAATCATCTCTCCTGTCGATACCAATATATAATAACTATTGGTATCGTATCAACGATCTCAGGCGGTCGCCTCACGTCGCCGGCGGATAGAGGAGATCGACGATATAGCTGGCGTCGAACCGCGCATCGAGCATGCCATAGGTCGAACGCCAGCCCCCGGCCAGGCGCGTTTCGATGAAGGCGTCGGCGATCTTGCCTGCGCCCAGGCGATAGAGTTCGGCAGCGCCGGCGGCGAGCGCCATCTGCTCGATCAGCAGCCGGGCAGCCCCTTCGTCCTGTTCGCACAGCGCCATCGCGGCGCGCAGCACTTCGATCGTCTTGCGTCCCGCGGGTCCGAGATCGCGCGCAAGGCCGGCGAAAACCGTCTCGAACAGGTCCTTGCCCCGGTTGAGCACGCGCAGCACATCGAGCGCCATGACATTGCCGGAGCCTTCCCAGATCGCATTGACCGGCGCTTCGCGATAGTGGCGGGCGATCGGCCGCTCCTCGATATAACCGCTGCCGCCGATGCACTCCATCGCCTCATAGATCAGCGCAGGCGCGATCTTGCAGCACCAGTATTTCGCAACCGGCGTCATGACGCGGGCATACGCAGCATCGTCGGCGCTGCTGCTTGCCTTGTCGAAGGCTTCGGCGAGGCGGAATGCGAGTGCGGTTGCAGCCGCGACGTCGAGCGCCATGTCGGCCAATACGCGCGTCATGATCGGCTGGTTGACCAACATCTTGCCGAAGACGCTGCGGCCGCGCGCATGATGCACGGCCTCGGCCAGAGACGCGCGCATGATGCCGGCGGAGGCGAGCGCGCAATCGAGCCGCGTCAGCGTCACCATGTCGAGAATGGTGCGGATGCCGCCGTCAGGCGCGCCGAGCAGGAAGCCGAAAGTATCGCTGAATTCGACTTCGGAAGAGGCGTTCGAGCGGTTGCCGAGCTTGTCCTTCAGTCGCTGGAACTGCAGGCCGTTGGCCGAGCCATCCTCCAGCAGGCGGGGCACCAGGAAGCAGCCCATGCCGTCCTTGGTCTGGGCCAGCATGATGAAGGCGTCACTCATCGGCGCGGACATGAACCATTTGTGGCCCGACAGACGATAAATGCCCTCGCTCACCTTGTCGGCGGATGTCTTGTTGGCGCGCACATCGGTGCCGCCCTGCTTTTCCGTCATGCCCATGCCGATGGTGACGGCCGATTTCTGCATGGCGGGCTTGTTGGACGAATCGTATTTGCGCGAAAGTATCTTCGGCACCCAGTCCTTCTGCACCGCCGGCGAGGCCATCATCGCGGCGACAGAGGCGCTGGTCATGGTCAACGGGCATAGATGGCCGCATTCCAGCTGGGCCGTCAGATAGAACCGCGCCGCGCGAACCTTGTGGGATTGCCCCTTCGCTTCCGGATCGGCCTGGGAATCCCAGATCGACGAATGCAGCCCGACGGATATGGAACGGCGCATCAATGCGTGCCAGGCGGGATGGAATTCGACCACATCCAGGCGTTCGCCGCGCGGACCATGGGTGCGCAGTTGCGGCACGCCCTGGTTTGCCATGCGCGCCAGTTCCTGCGCCTCGTGCGACGTAACGTAGCGACCCATCTGCTCCAGGTCCTCGCGCGTCGATCGCGGCAAGGTTGAGGTCAAATCGACGATCAAGGGATCCGACCGATAGGCATTGATCCCGGACCAGAGGCTCGGCTGGTTCAGGTCGGCAAAAGTATCGTCAGTCCGGGTCGGTTGGGTCATATTTCGCTTGTAGAGCAAGAAGATTGCAAAAGGAAACCGGAAGTTTCGTCTTTCCAGCTTAGCGATGTAGCCGGATTCGACGCAAATTGCATGGGGAACAAACAGGCTTATCCAAAGCCCGCGCTTGCCCCATCGGCAGGCACTCTTTATAGACCCCCTGACGACATCCAGAGGGCAGGTTCATGGTCTTCTTCCCCCACCGCCATCTCATCGGCATCAAGGGTCTCACCGAACACGACATCACCTATCTTCTCGACAAGGCCGACGAGGCGGTGAAAATCAGCCTCCAGCGTGAAAAGAAGACGTCGACGCTTCGCGGCCTGACGCAGATCAATCTCTTCTTCGAGGCATCGACCCGCACGCAAGCCTCTTTCGAGTTGGCCGGCAAGCGCCTGGGCGCCGACGTCATGAATATGTCGGTCGGAAACTCTTCCGTAAAGAAGGGCGAGACGTTGATCGACACGGCGATGACGCTCAACGCCATGCGGCCGGATGTGCTTGTCATCCGCCATTCCAGCGCCGGTGCTGCCGCCCTGCTCGCGCAGAAGGTCTCCTGCTCCGTCGTCAATGCCGGCGACGGCCAACACGAGCATCCGACCCAGGCACTGCTCGACGCGCTGACGATCCGCCGCGCCAAGGGCAAGCTGTCGCGCATCATCGTCGCGATCTGCGGCGACGTCCTGCATTCGCGGGTGGCCCGCTCCAATATGCTGCTGCTCGGTGCAATGGGCGCCCGCATTCGCGTCGTGGCGCCCGCCACGCTGCTGCCTGCCGGCATCGCCGACATGGGCGTCGAAGTCTTCCATTCGATGAAGGAAGGCTTGAAGGATGCCGACGTTGTGATGATGCTGCGGCTGCAGCGCGAGCGCATGTCCGGCGCCTTCGTGCCGTCGGTGCGCGAATATTTCCATTTCTACGGCCTGGATGCCGAGACGTTGAAGGCGGCCAAGGAGGATGCGCTCGTGATGCATCCCGGCCCGATGAACCGCGGCGTCGAGATCGACAGCGAGGTCGCCGACGAC
>JAGWJK010000448.1 GCA_028865845.1 Rhizobiaceae bacterium | reverse complement strand
CTCACGCTTTTGAACGGCCTGCTTCCGAAGGCCGGTACCGCAAGCTTCACTCGCCAGCAGGAGCCGCTCGGCCTCGGTCACGCCGTCTGGTGCGCCCGCGAGATCGTCGGCGACGAGCCTTTCGCGCTGCTTCTGCCCGACATGGTCATGCGCGCTGAAAAAGGCTGCATGAAAGGCATGATCGAACTCTATGAGCACAGCGGCGGCAATGTCATCGCCGTTGAGGAATGCGCTCCCGATCAGACCCACAAATACGGCATCGTCGGCGTCGGCGAAAGCGTTGGAAACGGCTTCCGCATCACCGAGATGGTCGAAAAGCCTGCCAAGGGCACCGCGCCGTCGAATTTCTTCATCAACGGCCGCTACATCCTGCAGCCGGAGATCTTCCACATCCTGGAAAGCCAGGAGCGCGGCGCCGGCAATGAAATCCAGTTGACCGACGGCATGCTGAAGCTTGCCAAGGAGCAGGATTTTGCCGGTTACCACTTCCAGGGCCAGACCTTCGATTGCGGCGCCAAGGATGGCTTCATTCTCGCCAACGTCGCTTTCGCGCTTGCCCGTGCCGACATCCGTCCGACCATCGAAGACGGCTTCAAGTCACTGCTCGAAGCGCTGAAGTAGAGATTTTCTGAGATCTGAGACATCGATCTCACGAGATTGGGGCGCTGGAAACAAGGGTTTCAGCGCCCTTTTTATTTGGGACCCATTTTCTGCACGAGGGGATCAGCGTTTGACGGTCAGGCCGACGCCGGCCTGCAGCTGCCGAGTATCGTCGCCGGTTCTGCGTGAGGTCAGTTCGTAGCCGACATTGCTGGTCAGATCGAGATAGCGATTGATGCCCCAGGTCAGGCCGAGGGCGGCGTCGTATTCGGTCTCGTCTGCGAATGTGCTACCGGTCGGGTAGACGCGCCAGATGGTGCCGCCGGTAACCTTGGCGGTGAGATTGTCGCGCACCTCCTGGCTTAATGTGCCGGTGAGCTGATAGGCGGTGTAGCCGCTTTCGCCTGCCGTCGTCGACGGCTGGACGGTGGTCGAAAGGCCGATATTGACGTCAGTGCCGCGCTGCGGCGACCAGGCGAGATTGCCGTCGATCGTCGGTGAATCGATGGAGGCGAGGCGTGAATCGTCGAATTCGGTATGCTGGTAGCCGAAGCCGAGTTCGCCCTTCATCTTCTCGCCGAGATCGAGCTCGACGCCAGCCTTGCCGCCATAGCTCTGATTGGAGCGGGCATAACCCTCTGTGTCGCGCGACTGGTCGTAGAAGGTATGGCCGAGATCCGCTTCGATGAAGGGGATCAGAGCAGGGGACAGCTCGTAGCCGATACGACCGCGCCATGTGCCTGCGGTCTGGTCACGATCGCTGAGGGTCACCTGCGTGCCATCGGACAGCACGGCGTCGGAATAGACGGTACGGGTCAAGGCAACGGCCGTGGTGCCGCGAAGAATGCCGAAATCGCGTTCCAGCGAGGCGCCGGCATTGAATTCGTTGACTGCCGATTGCTTGGAGGCGCCGCTAATGGCGTTGGGATCATCCGTGTCTTCGCGGAAGAACTGGTAGCCGGCGGTGATATGGGCCGTGGTGTTGGTGGGCAGATCGAGCCGAAGGTCGGCATTGATGTTGACGTTCGGCTGTTCCTCGCCGGTGCCGCTCAGGTTTTTTTGCCAGACGCCTTCGCCGGTAATGGTCAGAGCATGGCGATCCCAATCTGACGTCAGCGTGCTGCGCAGGTCGGTCTGCAGGTAGCTGCGGTCGTCGTTGGTGGAGCCGGTACGGTTGCGCTCGGCATTGAAGGACTGATTGATCGAGGGCCGCAGAGTGAAAGTGCCGATCGGAATGCCCTGGGCATCCTCGCGATCGAGATGCTGCTGTGCCTTGAGATCGTCGACGCTGCCTTCGCGCAGGTTGACGCGCCGCAGATCGTCGTCAAGGATCGAGCCTGTCGTGGTCGGGTCGATGCCAAGTCTAAGGCTGCTGCCGGAAGCCGCGTCGGCATCGGTTGCCGTCTGAGTGCCGGCCTTGGCAGTCTTGGTTTTGCCCGATGATGTCGTCGTATCCGCGCCGGGCAGATCGAGGCTGTCGGTATCGGTAGCGGTCGAGGTAGCCGTCTGGCTGCCATCGAGTGATTGGGCAAACACCGGCATGGGCAATGCAAGCGCGCTCCAGCCCAGCAGAGCGGATGCAGCGCATGCCGTCAGCCGGAGGGAGCGTCCACCCGCCTTGTTTTTGCCGATGCCCATTTTATCCTGTGCGTTGCTGTACGCGGACTGCTTGAAATTATTACCCAACCGTAAAGGTCCATGGTTAACGCTTCCTTGCCAAAACATGGCGAGCAGTGAGCGGCGACCAATTTTTCTCGAAGGAGCGGCTATTCGGGGTGATGCGGCGCAAAATCGATCGGTGGTGGACAGAAATGGAGAAAAGCGTTACCTCATGCCGATGAACAAAAGAGCTGTGAGACTCATCGAAAACGGCGCGATCGAATCCGCCATGCGGACGATCGAGACGGAAAGACGGGGGCTGGAAGCGCTGGAGCGTTCGCTCGCCGGCAGTTTGGCCGGACCTTTCAGCCGAGCGGTCGAGCTTATCGGCGACAGCACTGGCCGCGTTATCGTCACCGGTGTCGGCAAAAGCGGTCACATCGGCTCCAAGCTTGCGGCATCCTTTGCGTCCACCGGCACGCCGGCCTTTTTCGTGCATCCCGTCGAGGCCAATCATGGCGACTTGGGGATGATCACGCATGACGATGTGATCGTTGCCATGTCCTGGAGCGGCGAAAGCGCCGAGCTTCGCGGCATCATTTCCTATTCCCGTCGCTTCTCCATTCCGATGATCGCAATCACGGCCGGGGCGCAGTCGACCCTGGCGCGCGAGTCCGACGTCGTCCTGCTGCTTCCCCAGGAACAGGAAGCCTGCCCGCATGGGCTGGCGCCGACCACGTCGACACTGCTGCAGCTCGCTGTCGGCGATGCGCTGATGGTGGCGCTGCTGGAGGCGAGAGGCTTTACCGCCGAAGATTTCCGCACCTTCCATCCCGGCGGCAAGCTGGGTGCGAGCCTGTCGCATGTCGGCGACATCATGCACAAGGGTGACCGCGTGCCGCTGGTGAATCTCGGCACCAGCATGCGGGAAGCTGTGATGACGCTGTCGCAGATGCGTTTCGGCTGCGTCGGCGTGATCGACGAGAATGGTTGCCTTTGCGGTATCGTCACCGATGGCGATATTGCCCGCAATCTCGGCCGCAACCTCGCCGACATGTTCGTGGACGTGGTCATGACCCGCAATCCGAAGACGGTGAAGGAAACGACGCTGGCGACCGGCGCGATGGCCCTGCTCAACCGTCACAATATTTCGGCGCTGATCGTCACCGACGGCGAGGGGCATCCGATCGGCATCGTGCATTTCCACGATCTGCTCAGGATCGGCGTCGTCTGAACGGCTGAACGCCGGCCGCTCTAGTTTTTCTCGACCATCAGGTCGCGCCCATTGCTGGCGGTGACCTTGACCTGCGTGCCTGCGGGAAGGTCCGGCCCCATCACGATCCAATAGGTATCGTCGAGACGGATGCGGCCGCGTCCTTCGGTGATCGGCTCGTGCAGGGTCGCGGTCCGGCCAACCAGGCTCGCACCGCGCTGATTGAGATAGGGTTCATCGGACGGCGGATTGAGATTGTAAACGTAGCGGCGGCCGAGCAAGGTTGCGCCGATCGCGGCGAGCGCGAAGACCAGCATCTGCACCTGCCAGATCCAGAAGCCATGCTCCCATAAGAGCAGCGACAACGCGCCGACGAAGACGGCCGCGACGCCGATCCAGACGAGGAAGACGCCCGGCATAATGAGTTCCGCGGCGAGCAGGACAAAGCCGACGATCCACCAGTTCCAGGGGCCAAGTTCAGCGAGAAGACCGTCGAGCATGATCAACTCTCCCTAGGGGCCAGCGGATTGACCGAGGGCGTCGTGCGTGTGGGGCCAGTGCGCGGGCGCGGCGGCGCGCTGCCGTCCGTATTGCCGTCGCCGAAGACTTCGCGGGCGATGGCTCCGATACCGCTCAACGATCCCAAGATCGAGGTTGCTTCCATCGGCATCAGCACGATCTTGGAATTCCCGGCTGTACCAATCGCCGACAGGGCTTCGGTGTATTTCTGGGCGACGAAGTAGTTGATAGCCTGGACATTGCCGGCAGCGATCGCCTCGGAAACCACGCGCGTGGCCGTAGCTTCGGCTTCCGCAAGGCGCTCGCGGGCCTCGGCGTTGCGGAAAGCGGCTTCGCGCTGTCCTTCCGCCTGCAACACGGCGGCCTGCTTGGCGCCTTCGGCACGGAGGATCTGGGCGGCGCGCAGGCCCTCGGCCTCGAGAATCTGGGCGCGCTTTTCGCGCTCCGCCTTCATCTGCCGGGCCATGGCATCCACCAGATCCCTCGGCGGCTGGATATCCTTGATCTCGACGCGCGTCACCTTGATACCCCAGGGGTGGACGGCCTGATCGACAACACGCAGCAGCCGGTCGTTGATCGACTCGCGGTTGGAGAGAAGTTCATCGAGATCCATCGAGCCCATGACCGAACGGATATTGGTCATGGTAAGGTTCTGGATGGCGTTTTCGAGGTTGGAGACCTGGTAGGCGGCCTGGGCGGCGTTCAGGATTTGGTAGAACGCGATTGCATCGGTGGCGATGCTGGCATTGTCGCGGGTGATGACTTCCTGGGTCGGAATGCTCAGCACCTGCTCCATGACATTCATGCGCGCACCGACCGTATCGATGAACGGCACGATGAGGTTCAGGCCCGGCTCCAGGGTGCGGGTATAACGGCCGAAACGCTGGATCGTATACCGCGATCCCTGCGGCACGGCCTTGATGCCGGCAAACAGCACCAGAATGACCAAGGCGACGAAAACCAGGACGACAATGCTGAAACC
>JAGWJK010000447.1 GCA_028865845.1 Rhizobiaceae bacterium | reverse complement strand
GCCGAGGCAACCTTCTGCACGGCAAGAGGGGCCGCATCCTTCAGCTTTTCGCCGATATCGCGCAGGACCCTGGTTGAATCGACGGACAGCGAGCGTGGCCGTATCAGCGGCGGCAGCGCGTTGCTGTCCGTGGCTGCGGTTGCGGCAGGCTTCTTGGCGGCCACGGTCTGCGGCTTCTGTACCGGGAAGGGATTGTCGATGCCGGGGATTGGTTTCAGCACGACGCCCTGATGCGCATAGTCCATGATCTTCTTGAAGGTCATGGCCGGCAGCGTGCCGCCCGTCATGTTGTTGGTGGACGTGTAGTCGTCGTTGCCGAACCAGACGGCGCAGGTGTAATTGCCGGTAAAGCCGATGAACCAGGCGTCGCGATAGGCTTGCGTCGTTCCGGTCTTGCCGCCGACGACGATGCCGTGGTCGAGCGCAGCCTTGCGGCCGGTGCCGATGATCGGGATCTGCGTCAGCATCTGGTTCATGTAGGAGGTGGCTTTTTCGGACAGCACGCGTTTGGCCGGCGGTTCGTCGCGGTTGAAGTCGTAAAGCACCTTGCCGTCATAGCCCATGATCTGCTCGATGCCGTGACGGCGCGACTGCATGCCGTCGGCGGGGAACACGGCATAGGCGGTCGCCTGGTCGAGCACGGTCACTTCCGATGTGCCGATCGGGATGGTCTTGTCATTGCGGATTGGCGTTTCGACGCCCAGGTTCTTCGCCATGTCGCGGATCGGCTGGATGCCGAATTTCTCCTTGGCGAGGCGCACGGGAACCGTATTGATCGATTGCGCGATCGCTGTCGTCAGCGTCACCTTGCCTTCGTAGCGGTTCTCGAAATTATGCGGGCTCCAATTGCCCCAGGTAATCGGCGCGTCGACGATGGTGGACGTCGGCGTCATGCCGTTTTCCATGGCGACGGAGTAGGTGTAGATCTTGAAGGAAGAGCCCGGCTGGCGCAGAGCCTTGGTGGCGCGGTTGAACTGGCTTTCGCCATAGTCCCTGCCGCCGACCATGGCGCGCACGGCGCCGCCGTTTTCGATCATGACGCTCGCGCCCTGCTTGGCGTGATAGCGGTCGCCATACTCCATGAGGCTCGATTCGACCGAATCCTCGGCAGCCTTCTGCAAACCCATGTCGATGGTCGTGCGCACGATCAGCGAGCGCTCGGGGAAACGTGACGACAGACGCTGTACTTCGTCGAAGGCCCAATCGAGGAAGAAATCCGGGGAGTCGATCTGCGCGCGGTCGACCACCGAAGCGGGGTTGCGACGTGCGGCGATCACCTGGCCCTCGGTCATGAAGCCGCTCTGCACCAGATTGGTCAGCACGTCGTTGGCGCGGGCGCGGGCGGCGGGCAGGTTAACATGCGGTGCATATTTCGCCGGCGCCTTGAACAGACCGGCGAGCATGGCGGCTTCCGCCAGGTTGACGTCGGTAATGCTCTTGCCGAAATAGAACTGCGCCGCCGCCGCCGCGCCGAAAGTGCCGCCGCCCATGTAGGTGCGGTCGAGGTAAAGGCTGAGAATTTCCTTCTTGGAGAGATTGGCTTCAAGCCAGATCGCCAGGAAGGCCTCCTTGATCTTGCGGTCGATCGAGCGCTCGTTGCTGAGGAAGACGTTCTTGGCGAGCTGCTGCGTCAGGGTCGAGCCGCCCTGCACGACGCCGCCGGCCTGGGCATTCACGGTCAAGGCGCGGAAGAGGCCGAAGACATCGATGCCGAAATGGTCGAAGAACCGCCGGTCCTCGGTGGCAAGCACGGCCTTGATGAAATAGTCCGGCAGTTGGTCGACCGGCACCGAGTTCTCGTGGATGATGCCGCGATGGCCGATGACGTTGCCGTAACGGTCGAGGAAGGTGACGGCGAAGTTGCCGCGGTTGCGCCAATCGCCCTGCGTTGCCTCGAAGGCGGGCATCGCAAGCATCAGCATTACGATCGAGCCGGCCGTTCCCCAAGTCAGACCTTCGCCGAGCAATTCGAACAGGATGCGTTTCCAGCCACGCATGCGGAAGCGGCGGAAGAAAATGGTGAGGTCTTCCCATGCCTCGGCAGCGCGAAAACCGGCATTCCAGAGGGTCGAGTCGATCCAGGAGTCGAGCCGCAGAAAAAAATAGCGCTTCCGGCGCGGCCGACGTTCGGGGGCGCCATCTGGCTGCGCATCGGGCTTTTCTTCAGGCCCGTTCTCTGGGTTGGATGGGTCTTGCACGCTCTACTTCCCGTCCGCATTGCCGTTTTCAGCATCCTGCGATGCGTAAGGCTATTCTCTCATAGCCCGGCGGATTGAATAATTGGTTGATTTAGGGAAAAGAACAAGAGACATGCATGCCGCAGCCGCATTTCCTCATTGCGCAGGATGTCTTTTGGACGCGCGCAGGCCGCAGCACTATTTGACGCCGCACGGACGACCTTAAATTCCGCCGATATGGGGTGGTATGGATGGCACGCGGCAAGGAAAACGATAATGGATGCCATGCCTTTTTGGAAATCGAAGACGCTCACGGAAATGAGCACGACCGAATGGGAGAGCCTCTGCGACGGCTGCGGTCTCTGTTGTCTCAACAAGCTCGAGGATTGGGACAGCGGCGATGTCTATTTCACCTCCATCCGCTGCAAGCTGATGGATGGCGAGAGCTGTCGTTGCTCCAGCTACCCGAACCGCTGGGATTTCGTACCCGATTGCGTGCAGCTGACGCCTGAAAAGGTTCCGGAGCTCGCATGGCTGCCGCCGACCTGCGCCTATCGGCTGGTCGAAGAAGGCCGCGATCTCTACTGGTGGCATCCGCTGATTTCCGGCGATCCGGAGACCGTGCATATCGCCGGCGTTTCGGCGCGCAACCGCACGATCAGCGAGGACGACGTCAAGGTCGATGATTTCGAGGATTATGTCGTCGACTGGCCGCTGACCGTCGAGCACAGCATGCTGATCAATCCCCCGGCAAAGCCATAGATTTCGGCGCGGCATTCTGCCATGCGCGCTGCACCAGGGCCTTGACCGTCTCCTCGTCGGCAAGCTGGTGATAGAGCCGCGTCCAGCCCTTGGCGCCCCAGCCGCCCGGGACGGCGAGCGTATAATTCCGTCCCATCGCCAAGGCTATTTGCTGCTGGTCGGGCGTCAATTTGAGCACGCAATAATCCGGTCCCGCGAGTGTCAGATAGATTCGTCCGCGCACACGAAAGTCCCGCGTGCCGAAATGCGTGCTGTCCACCGCTTCCGGCAGGCTCAAAGCAAAGGCGATGAGATCCTCGTCGGTCATCTCCATATGATATCATATTAGGGATTGCTTCTGTAGTGCGGCGGCGTTGAATTCACGGGGTGCGCGTGATATCGCGCCGCCGGAGCCCATTCCTGAGGAGGTTTTGCGTGATCCGTCATATCGTCTTCTTCACTGTTCCCGATCGCGCCAAGCTGGAAGATGTGCGCGCGGGCCTGTCGATTCTGACTGCCATTCCGCATGCCCGCCTGCTGGAGATCGGCACCAATGTGAAGACAGATCAGTTGGGCACCGAGGTCGATCTTGTCGTCTATGGCGAGTTCGACGACGAGGCGGCGCTTGCGGCCTATAAGGCGCATCCGAACTATCAGCGCTCCATTGAACGCGTCCGTCCCTTGCGCGAAATGCGAATCGCGGCGGATTATGAGAGCACGGCAGCCGTGCGCGAACCTCTATAGAAAGCTGTCGGAAAATCGTTGAGAAAACCTCATCTATCTCAATAGATTGGCGGTCGGCATTCCATCGAAACCGGCAGGGGTGAATTTATCGCTCGAAGGTGCTGACTCAACTTCTCAAATCCGCGATTCAACTTTTGAGCTGTTGGCGCCAACCGATTCAAAAGACTCATGGAAGCTGGGTTGCCTTACAGGTCGTAAGGTAACAAAGGCCGGTTGCATCGGCCCGAAACATCTCGCGGTGCGGCGAGTGTCTATGAGATAATCATAATCAAGAGATATTAAGAATTACCTGCAGGCCATTCAGCCCCAGAACCAGGATTTCTGTACCTCCGTTCGTGCTTCCGCCGGCGTGAGGCCGATATCGGCAAGTTGATCGCGGGTGAGCTCGGCCAAGTCGGAGCGGCTGCGGCGCTTGTCCATGCGAGTGCGAAGGCGCTCCGCTAAAGTGACGATCATTTTGGCCCAACGCGGCTTCCAGAAGGCGCCGTCATGCTCTTTGTCTTCCAGTCCGATCGTCGACATCGCCATTCCTTTGATACGTTTGATTGCCATCCGGATCGCTCAGCGCCTTAGGCTGAGCCCCGTTGCGCTTGCCGGTCAGATAGAAATAACGCTGGCTGTGTACCCAAAGGAAGATTATGCTTCTTATGCAAAGCATAAGGGATTTTTATGTTTAGTCTCGACCAACTGGCCGCCTTCCTCGACGTCGTCGAACTCGGCAGCTTCACCGCCGCCGCCGAGAAAACGGGGCTGACCCAGCCAGCCGTCAGCCAGCAGATCAAGCAACTCGAGACGAACCTCGGCGTGCGCCTGATCGAGCGCGTCGGGCGCCGGGCTCAGGCCTCTGCGGCCGGCGAGGAGCTCGTGGTTCACGCCCGGCGTATCCTTTCGGAATGCGATGCTGCCCGAGATGCGATGACGCCCTATCAGGAAGGATCGGTCGGACGCGTCAGGATCGGAAGCGGTGGCACGGCATCGATCCACTTGCTGCCGCGCGCGATTGCTTCGGTGAAGAAGAGGATGCCCGGCCTGGAAATCACCGTCCGCATCGGCAATACGGACGAGATCCTGCGCGACCTCGAAATGAACGTGCTGGATCTCGCTGTCGTGACACTGCCGGCAACAGGCCGTTCGCTCGAGATCGAACCATTTTACGAAGACGAAATGGTCGCGGTCGCGCCAGTCGGAAGCGAGATGCCCGAGGGCGGACCGGATGCCGCTTTCCTTCGCGACAGGATTCTGATGCTCTATGAG
>JAGWJK010000446.1 GCA_028865845.1 Rhizobiaceae bacterium | reverse complement strand
CCCCTCGCCGACATTGGATGCCGCGATTGCAAGCCGATGATTGAATTCGCGCCGGCCGGTCCGGAGCGTATGAGCAAGTTGCGGCAGAGGCAGATTCGGATTGGCCTTCAGATGATTGCCGAGATTTTCGCGCATCGCCTGAAGAGCTGCCGGATTGCGGGCCGACAGTGGCAGGATGATTGGCATGTCGTCGCTTTTTTCGTGCACGCTCTCGCGAACGGGAGCCTCTTCGATGATCACATGCACGTTGGTGCCGCCGACACCGAACGAGCTGACACCGGCCCGGCGCGGCTCATCCGTTTCCGGCCAGTCGGCAAGAGCGGTCGGGATGTAGAAAGGGCTGCTTGCAAGATCGATGCGCGGGTTCGGCTTTTTATAGTTGGCCATCGGGGGGATCTTCGCGTGCTTCAGGGCGAGTGCGGTCTTGATCAGACCGGTGACGCCGGCGGCTGCATCGAGATGGCCGATATTGCCTTTCAACGAGCCCAGTGCGCACCGTGCAGCCGACATCGCGTCGTCGGCATAACCGCCCTTCAGGCCGCTGAATTCGATAGGATCGCCGAGCGGCGTCGCCGTGCCATGGCATTCGATATAGCCGACCGAAGAGGGTGCGATCCCGGCATGGGCAAGGGCTGCCGCGATTGCTTCCGCCTGGCCTTCGACGCTCGGTGCGGTGAAGCCGATCTTGTCGGAGCCGTCATTGTTGATGCCGTAACCGCGGATGACGGCGTAGATCTGGTCGCCGTCGCGTTGGGCGTCTTCGAGCCGCTTCAGGACGACGACGCCGGCGCCGCTGGCAAATACGGTTCCGCTCGCATCCGCATCGAATGGACGGCAGCGGCCGTCCGACGACGCCATGCCGCCTTCCTGATAGATGTAGCCGCGCTTCTGCGGGAATGTGATGGAAACGCCGCCGGCCAGCGCCAGATCGCACGTGAAGGCCTGCAGATTCTGGCAGGCCTGCGAAACCGCGAGCAATGAGGTCGAGCAAGCCGACTGGAGGGTGAAGGCCGGGCCACGCAGGTTGAACTTATAGGCGACGCGCGTGGCGAGCGTATCGTTCAGTGCGCCGACGAGATGCTGGAAGCAGCCGATCTGATAATTGGAGGTGAATTCCTCCGCCTTCTGGCGGTCGCCGAGAACGTTATTGATCAAGTAGGTCGGCATCGAGGAGCCGGCGAAGACGGAAACCAGGCCAGGGTAGCGCTGCGGATCGTAGGCTGCATTCTCCAGCGCTTCCCAGCAGATTTCGAGGAAGACACGATGCTGCGGGTCAGTCAGCGCTGCCTCGCGCGGGAACATGCCGAAGAATTCCGCATCGAACTGTTCGATATTGTCGAGATGCGGACGTGCTGCAACGTAGTTCGGCGAGGAGCGCTCCTCGTCCGTGAACGCGTCCTCGATCTCGTCTGCAGAAAACGTCTTGAATGCGTCCTGCCCTTGGCAGATGAGCTGCCAGAGAGCATCCACGGAGGGCGCACCGGGAAACCGACCGGACATGCCGACGATAGCAATCCCGCCTACATCCTGGATGGGCTCCTGACTGCTGTCGAAATCACTCTGGATATCATCGGCATGACCATTGTAGCGATTTTCCGTCATGAGGCGCTCCTGCGGAACTGTGACATGGGTTTTCTCTGGAGGGCGGCGCGCTGCGCGGCGGCGATGGATCGCGCAGAGGCCGTCGGCGACTTGCCGTCGAGGTGGCGCGCCAGCTCGCGGATCGTCGGATGTTTGAACAACGCGACGACATCGACGGGGCGCTTGAATTCGGCTTCGAGGCCGGCATGCACTTCCATCAGCTGCAAGGAGGTGCCGCCGAGGTCGAAGAAGTTCCTGTCGAGATCGATACGCTCGGCGCCGAGCGCATCCTGCCAGAGCGTCGAGACGAGTGCCTCCGTCTCGCTCTTGGCGATGGCATCGGGCGTTGTCTCTGCCGGTTCGACCGGCGGCGGCAGCAGCTTGGAGCGATCGACCTTGCCGGCCGGTGTCAGAGGGAAAGTGTCCATGGCGACGGCAGCACTCGGAATCATGTAGGCCGGCAATGCGGCGCGCAGCGTCGCCATCACCTTCCGCACGAATTCCGGATCATTGCCTGCCCCCTGCTGCAGCGGCAGCAGATAGGCGACGATGCGCTTCAATGTCGGGCTCTGGGTGTGGCAAACGACGATGGCGTCGGACAGGCGCGTATCACGCCGGAGCGCTGCCTCGATCTCGTCGAGCTCGATGCGCTTGCCATTGAGCTTGATCTGGCGGTCGCGACGGCCATGGAAGGTCACTTTGCCGTCGGCTCCCAATGCTGCGAGATCGCCGGTCAGGTAATAGCGATGCGTGCCGCCGGAGGTTTCCACGGTGACGAATTTTTCCGCCGTCAATTCGGGGCGGTTGAGATAGCCAATGGCCAGACCGTCGCCCGAGATCGCCAATTGACCCTCGACGCCACGCGGAAGCTCATGCAGCTGTTCGTCGAGGATGCAGATGCCCGTGTGTGCGATCACCTTGCCGATGGGCAGCTCCGCTTCGGAGAAATTCGCAGGTACAGGGAAGGCCGTTGCAAAGACCGTCGTCTCGGTCGGGCCATAGGCATTGGTCAGCTTGCAGCCCGGATAGCGTTCTGAAAAACGTCTCGCATGCACGGCCGAACCGACGTCGCCGCCGAAGAGCATATGGCGCAGAAGCGGCAGCTCGCCGCCCGCGTAATCCGCAAAGAGATTGAAGAGGCCTGTGGTCAGGAAGGCGACGGTAACATTGTTCTCACGAATGACCTCGCAAAGCCGGCTGAGGGAGAAGCTGATGTCCGGCATGCCTGCCAGGATCGCTCCGTTCAGCAGCGCGCCCCAAATTTCGAGCGTGGCAGCGTCGAAGGCGATGGTTGCGGTATGCAGAAAGGTGTCTTCGGGCTTCACCCAGATGTAGGTCTGGTCCAGGACCACGCGGGCAACGGCGCGGTGCGGAATGATGGTTCCCTTGGGGCGGCCGGTGGAGCCGGAGGTGTACATGACATAGGCCATGTCGCCGCCGCCGACCGTGATGGCGGGCTTCGGTACGGTGGGACCGATCGCCATTTCCGAGATGATGGCGCTGGCTTCGATCACCCGGCCGCGCATGCTCGGAACGTCGCTGATCTTGTCGCCATAGGCCGAATCGACAAACACGACCTTCGGCGTGCATTCGCCGATCACATAGTCCAGGTGCTCGATCGGAAAGGCCGGATCGAGCGGCAGGTAGGCACCGCCGGCCTTCAGGATGGCGAGCTTGCAGACGATGGCGTTGAGGCTGCGCGGCAGGAAGAGGCCGACGATATCGGCCTTGCGGACGCCGAGTTTTGCGAGATAGGCGGCGAGCGCGTCGGACAGCCGATCGAGCTCTCGATAGGTCAGTTTCTGATCGCCAAACACGACGGCTGTCGCATGGGGCGCGCTGAGCGCCTGTTCGTGGACCATGTCGTGAAGGCAGCGATCCCGATCATAGTGCATCGCTACGGTAGGCCTGCTGGATTCCTTGTGTTCGAATTCGATCATCGTGGTGCTCCGAGCTGAATCCGCCGACGCATGTTTTTCGCCGGCGACCGCACTTGCGAGAGTGCCTTGGTTCGTCCGCAGAATTTCATGCTGCCGGAAAATCACCAGTTGATCATTGGGATGACTGCCGTCCCCAACGAAAGTCTTAAGCCTTAGGCGGCGTAGACATTTCGTCGGATGACGCGGCCTCGCCGGTTGCAGGCTGGCCAAAAGCATTATCGCGACAATTGGCAGTCATTCGCCAGGACATAGACGCGAAAAACCCGCCCTTGCGGGGCGGGTTCGATATCGGTGTCTGGCAGCCTATTTGAACTGATAGGCGCGGACGTAGTCGACGAACATGAAGGAGGGGTCAGCGGCAACCATATTGGTGACGCCCTCGACGATGCCGAGATCCACGAGCATGTACATAGGCTGCTGGTGCTCGGGCAAGGCCTTGGTCTTCCAGACGAACTTGCCGTCGAAATACATGCGTATGTAATCGGAATCGATTTTCACCCCGTATGTGTGAAGATCGGTGGGGTTGGCCGAGCCGAACACCTTGATGCGCGAATAGTCCGAATCGTGCTTGCCGGCACGGTGCCAGACATGCACCGTCGCGGAATAGGCGCCAGGCTTGTCTCCATAATATTCTATGACGTCGATTTCCGCCGTCGACTTCGAGCGGTCCTTGCCGATCAGCCAGAAGGCCGGCCAGACGCCGGGACCATCGGGCAGCCGGGCGCTCATTTCGAAATAACCGTATTTCTGCGAGAAGCCATTGCCCTTTGAATCGACCGAGGCGATCAGGCCGGAGCGCCATTGCCCTTTGCCGTCACGGGCGGCGGTGATGCGCAGCATGCCGTTCTCGGTCTTGAAGGGAAAATCGCCCTTGGGGTCGCTGAAGATCGCGCCTCCGAAGTCGCCGGACCAGGGCGTATGCGCGATCCAGCGCGTGCCCGGTCCCCAGGGGGAGACGCTGAGTGTATCGAAGTTGTCCTCGAAGGTCAGCGCCATGCTGCTGAGATCGAGTTCATCGCCGGTATCTCCGGCCTGGGCGAGCACGCTGCCACCGAACATGGCGACGGCTGCGCCAAATCCGGTGCGGAAGAGCCCGCGGCGTGTTGGCGACCATTGTCGCATATATTTGCGCGTGAAGTGATCCATGTCCTTACGCTAGCGTCAGGACGCCGGACGGGTACAGAACCCATTTCGGTTTATGCAGTACCGCAAAGGGCTTAGGCACGGCGGAAATACAAGCCAATCCACGCCATGATAGCTTTTATGACAGTGAGACAGGCGGTATTTCGGAGCCGGTAAGGACATGATTCAGCTCATGGGTTTGATAACCTTCGTCGTCGGCATTGCCATGTTGTCGGCGCCGGTTCGATGGTCGTTCACGGTCATGATCCTGTCG
>JAGWJK010000445.1 GCA_028865845.1 Rhizobiaceae bacterium | reverse complement strand
AGCCTGGCCTCCTCGAACGGCAATACCGTACCGACATTGGTCACGAGTTCGCGGGCATCGATCATGGCGGCAATCTTCGTCAGCGCCGCCGTCGTGACATTGACGAGGAAGAACCTGGCCTCGACATCACGACGCTTGGCCTCATCCTGATCCGGCTGCGAAACCGCTGAAATAAGTTTCCCACCGGCACGCAACACCAGGAACGATCGAGTCTGCGTATCGCCACCAACAAGGTCGATCACCGCGTCGACATCATGAACGACTTCCTCGAAGGGCTTGCTGCGGTCGATGACCCTGTCTGCGCCGAGTTCCTTGACGCGTTCGATATCGCGCGCGCTGGCAGTCGTCGTAACGTTGAGGCCGGCCAAATGCGCGAATTGCACCGCATAGGCGCCGACATTGCCGGCAGCACCATGGATAAGCACCGACTGGCCGCGAACCAATGCGGCCTCGTCGAACAAAGCCTGCAACGCCGTTACCGCAATAACCGGGAGCGAAGCGGCTTCGACATCCCCGAGCCAAGCTGGCTTCTTGGCGATCATGCCGGCGGATGCGACTGCGTATTCGGCATAGGCGCCGATGAACCGGGAGTTGGTGACGCCGAAGACCGCGTCGCCCACCGAAAACTCGGTGACCCCAGGGCCAACGGCTTCGATGACGCCGGCAAGATCGGAACCCAATGTCAGCGGCAACGGTTGCGGAAGCGCGCTCTTGCCGGCACGGATCCAGCCGTCCCATGGGCCGACGCCGGCCGCTCCGACGCGGATCAGAACTTCGCCGGCAGCAGGTTCCGGCCGTTCGATCTCCTCCATGACGATGGCGTCGACCGAACCGAATTCATGGACGCGTGCGGCACGCATGGTTTGATGTGAAGTGGTGCTCTGCGAGGTTTGGGTGGTTGTATGCGAATTCATGACTGTATCCCTTTTCGTTGATCAAGGCCGCCGAGCGGCCTTTCATGACGGAAACAGTGCCGTAACCCTCCTGATTTGATAATCGAACTTGTATGGGAAGGATCATCAAGCAAGAGCGGATAATCGCGACATAAAGCCGGCGAACAGTATTACAGTCCACCGGCTCCGATCATTCTGCTGCAGACGGCGGGCGCTAATGCGTCATCGCTTCCTGCGCATCGACCTTTTGTATTGGACGTCGCCCGGCATTGTGGGCGATCGGAATGAGCCAGGTCGTGGCGAAGGTCAGCACAGCGACCACGACGACACCCCAGAAGCTCCAATGCAATGCCGCGTCGAAAACGCCGCGGATCGACGGGTTACCGGCAAGATCGGATAGCCCATCGGGCTGGTTGAGGACGTCGTGCAGTTTCGCCGCCAAATCCCCACTGCCGAAGTGGGTGATACCGATGTTGAGCACGGCGCCGAGGGCCGTCGCGCCGAGCGTGTTACCGAGGCTGCGCGAGAAGATGATCGATGCTGTGGCGCTGCCACGCATCGCCCATTCGACGCTGTCCTGCACCAGGATGATGCTGGTGAGGCTGATGAGACCCATGCCGAAGCCCATCAGAAACGAGCCGATGCCCGCGAGAACCGGGCTGCTTTCCGGCGTCAAGAACAAGAGGAACAGCGCACCGATCGGGAATATCAAACTGCCGAAGCGAAGCGTCTTGCGGATGCCGAAAGTGCGGTACAGACGACCGGAAAGCATCGTCGACAGCGGCCAGCCGACGATGAGCATCGTCAGCGTGAAACCGGCCACCAAGGGCGAGCGGCCGAGCACGCCCTGCACATAGATCGGCAGGATGGTCGTCAGCCCGATAAGCGCCATGCCGGCAAGCAGCGTGGCGGCATTGCTGGTGGCGATCAGGCGCCGGCCCCAGAGGTCGATGGAGATGATCGGCTCCGGCGCGCGCCGTTCCTGCAGGATGAAAAGTGCGCCGGCGACAACGAATACGAGGGCAAGCGAGCCGAGAATTGTAAAGCCGGAATCGGTTTCGGTGAGGATGACGAGCAACGAGATGATGGCAATCGAGAACAGGATCGTGCCGAGATAGTCGATCCTGGCTTCGCGCGGCGTGATGTTTTCATGCAGGAAGAAGGTGAAGCCGATGATGGTCAGCAGGCCGACCGGCAGATTGATCCAGAATATCCAGGCCCAGGAAAAATTGTCGACGATGATGCCGCCCGCAAGCGGCCCGATGACGGCCGAAACCGCCCAGACGCTGGCGAGCACCCCTTGCACCCTGGCGCGCTCTTCCATCCGGTAGAGGTCGCCGACGACGGTGATCGTCACCGGCTGGATCGCGCCGGCGCCGAGCCCCTGCAACAGGCGGAAGGCGATGAGCGATGCCATCGACCAAGCAAGGCCGGCGAGGGCCGAGCCGATCAGGAAGATCAGGATGCCGCCGATCAGGATCGGCTTGCGGCCGAAAATATCTGCCAACTTGCCGTAGATGACTGTCGTCGTGGACTGCGCCAAGAGAAAGGCGGAGAAAACCCAACTGTAATAGGTGAACCCGCCGAGCTGGCCGACAATGCGAGGCATTGCGGTGGCGACAATCGTCGCCTCGACCGCGACCATGAAGGTCGCCAGCATGATCGAGACAATGACCAACGGACGTCTCGAGCGATCGGCCGTGCTGGACATGGCATTCCTTTCTGACAGGTCGCCCGATCGGCAAAACGCGGAAAGACCGTAAATACGGTCCGGGGCGGACGACAAATTCCTTGAGATAACTTTGGAAGGTTCAGCGAAGACGAGCGTGGGCCTGCTGAATCGTTATTGCACGCATTGGATACTTACGCGCGCATATGTCAATCATTTAACAGCGGCGCGTCCATGCAGCCGCTTCACGTTTTTATCGGATATTGAAATCGATCGGTGACGCCGTCAATTCACCAGACGCCATCGTGGAGCGCAGTCGCCTCTTCGCAGAGCATCGGGCCAAGCACTTCGACCTTGCGCTGGCCCGCATCGAACACAACGCGGCAGGGGAGATCGAGAGTAGGGTTTTCAGGATGATTGCCGGTGATCGCCTTCAGCTGGCTCTCACTCAGGCCATAAACAAGCCGGCCAACGCCGGCCCAATAAGCGGCGCCCGCGCACATGGCACAGGGCTCCGCGGAGGTGTACATCGTGCATTGCACCAGGAAACCCGGCGAATATTGCTGCGAAGCCCGTGTCATCAACACGCGCTCCGCATGACCGGTCATATCCTTGGTCGGATTGTAGGCATTCTCCTGTTCCATCAACACCGTGCCGTCAGGCCCGACGAGAATGGCGCCGAATGGATGGTTGCCGTTCAGCCGCGCCCGCGACGCCACCTCGAAAGAGCGGCGCAGAAACACTTCGTCATCCAGCGGCGGTGCGGTCATGAGCGTCTGCCTTGTCGTCAACCAGGATGAGCACAGCTTGCGCGATGCTTATTCGGCTGACAAGCCGCTATGCGCGGTTGCGGCACGAAATTCCCGGATCAAGCCGCCGGACCAATGACACTCTTCGGTTCGAGATAGGCTTCCAGACCGAAGACTCCATATTCGCGGCCGATACCGGACTGCTTGAAGCCTCCAAATGGCGCCAGCGGCTCGTTGTGCACCCCATTGATGAGGACGCGGCCCGATACGATCCGCGCGGCTGCGGCCCGCGCATGTTCGATATCGGATGAAAGCACGTAAGCCTGGAGGCCATAGACCGTGTCGTTGGCAATCGCGATCGCTTCGTTCTCATCCCGATAGCTGAGGACACAGAGCACCGGCCCGAAGATTTCCTCGCGGGCAATGGTCATGTCGTTGGTGACAGCAGCAAAAACCGTCGGCTTGGTGAAATAGCCGCCGTTCAGACCCTCGGGTCGCCCAGGACCGCCGGTAACCAGGGTTGCGCCTTCGTCAATGCCGAGGCGGATATAGCGCTGCACGCGATCATATTGCTTCTCGCTCACCATCGGACCGATGGCGGTCGATGGATCGCGCGGATCGCCGACCTTGATCTGCTCGACGGTTGCTTTCAACAGCGTCAAGAATTCTGCCAGTCGCGCCTCCGGCACGAGAATACGCGTGCCGGCAACGCAGGCCTGGCCGCTGTTCAGGAATCCGGCCGTAACCGCATGGGCAACCGCCTCCTTCAGATCGGCGTCGTCAAGAACCAGCGTCGGCGACTTACCGCCGAGCTCCAGTGTTACCCGCTTCATCGTCTCGGCGCCGGCGCGAAGGATACCCTTGCCAACCGCAGTAGAGCCGGTGAAGGAAATTTTGGCGACATCGGGATGAGAAGTCAGCTCGGCACCGACGACATCGCCGCGTCCTGTAACGATATTGAACACGCCCGCCGGCAGACGGGCTTCATACAGAGCCTGCGTCAATACCAGCGTTTGCGTCGCGCTCATCTCGCTCGGCTTGATCACCGCCGTGCAGCCGGCGGCAATCGCCGTCGCAAGCTTGTTGCAGATGAAGCCATAGTCATTGTTCCAAGGCGTGATGAGCCCGACGACACCGAGCGATTCCATCGTCACGTCGGCGGTGCCGATGCGACGGACGAAATCATAGTGCTCCAGCGTCTTGGCAGCATTCAGGAAGCAATCCGCCGCGTACCGTGTGGCCCAGACGGCACGGGATACCGGGCCGCCATACTCCTCGATCGTTGCCTCTGTCAGGGCGTCCGCATGCGCAAGAACCGCATCACGAAGGCGGTGCAACATCGCAATGCGCTCTTCCTTGCTTGTCTGCGCGAAGCTGACGAAGGCACGCTTGGCGGCGGCAATGGCACGGCGCGCGTCCTCCTGATCGCCGAGCTGAACCTTCCCGATGACCTGTCCGGTGGCGGGATTGAAGAGGTCGAACATTTCCTCCCCGTGTGGTGTGACGAAGGCGCCGTCGATATAAATTTTGTCGATGATCCGCATGATCTTCTCCTTGCCGATCGAAACCTCGGCTCTGGTCATGCCTGATATAAGCCTCTAGCTTTGCATCG
>JAGWJK010000444.1 GCA_028865845.1 Rhizobiaceae bacterium | reverse complement strand
ATCACCGCGAATTTTCCATGCACATCAACGGCGAGGAAAGCCCGTGGGTGCCTGAGCACCAGCATTTCGTCGATTGCTGCCTCAACGACACGCAGGTGCGCAGCGATGCGGAATTCGGCCTGACGACGCAGCTTATTCTCGAAGCTGCCTATAAGTCCGGCAGGGCGGGCCGCAAGCTCACGCTCGAGGAGGCGCAGGCATGACGCGACGAATCATCGACGCGCATTCGCATATCGGGCGCACCATGACCAACGGTGTCGGCCAGGACGTCGAGACCTGGCTCGGCGCGATGGATAAAGCAGGCATAGCGCAGGCAATCATTTCGGTGGCGGCCGGCGGCCTTCAGGCCGAGGGTCTTGCCGATACCCGGCGGGCAAACGATGTCATTGCCGGCGCCGTTCGCGAACATCCCGACCGCTTTCCGATCGGCCTTGCGAGTATCGAAGTACGCCATGGCGAGGCGGGGCATGCGGAAGTCCGCAGAGCGATGGGCGAGCTCGGTCTCAGCGGCCTTGTCTTTCATGCGACTTTCGAAGGCTTCAGCGTGGATTCGCCGGTTTTTGACGGCATCCTGAAAGCGTTGGGGCAGGGGCCTGCCCTGGTGTTGATGCATTCGACGCCGGACGGGCGCGCCAATCCGACCGCAATTGCCGCCGTCGCCCAGCGCTTCCCGCAAATCCGGTTCCTCCTCGGTCATCCGCTCTTTACCGAGGAGCAGCGCAAGCAATGCGTCCAGGCGGTGCGGGCCAACGCCAATATCGATCTTGATCTTGCCTATCAGGCTGATCCGGCGATCACGGAGTTCTTCGTCCGGGAAGTCGGCGGCGACCGCGTCTTCTATGGCAGCGACGCACCTTATTTCGAGCCGAGTGAGGTCATTGCTTCGATCGAAGCGGCGAAGATAAGCGATGAGGAACGAGCCAAGATCCTCTTCGGCAATGCCGAACGGTTGATTGCTTCTCTCCGGTGAAACATATGGGCCGCCCAGAAATGGGCGGCCCGTATTGCTTCAAGAAACATCAAAGAGAAATGCGTTGGCCGGTGTCGATCGAGCGCTCGGCTGCAGCAAGGACGGCGGTCACGTGGCTGCCGAAACGGGCGTCCAGGCGATTTTCCGCAGAGCTGCCTTTTGCCGCGCCGACCAGGGCGGAGATCGCGTTCAGATAGGCATCGTTCGCTTCGCCGAAGAAATCCTGTGACGGAGGCAGCGTATTTGCGCCGGCACTGCCGAAAAGAACCGTGCTGCCTGGCAAGGCCGCAGGCGCATCGAGCGTGGCTGACACCTGCGAGATCGCTCCACTCTCATGCGTCAGAGTCAGCACCACGAGCAGGCCTTGGCCACGCGTGGCGGAGACGTGCCGGACCTTGCCGAGCGTGAGGCAGAGCATCGCAACGGAATGGGGCGCGACATCCCAAAGCGCGCCGGCGGAGCGGCGCCAGTCCGTCCCGTAGAACGGATTCGTCGGGTCGTTCAACGCGCGCACGAAACTCTCGACGCGGCCACTGATCCAGCCGCCGGTGGCCGTCGCGTCATCGACCCATTGGCGAACGCGCGGCACGAAAATGCTGGTGAAAAAGACGATGGAGGCGAGATTGTTGCGCTCCAGCCGATCCGCGATCTCGTCGGCAACAGCCGGGTCGGTCGCAACAGGCTTTTCCAATAGCAGATGTTTACCGGCATCGGCGGCAGCCAGTGCAAAATGGGGCTGCGCGTCCGGGGTCAGCGAGAAGGCGACGATATCGACGCTGTCGAGGAATTTCTCGAAATCGGCGAATGCCTCGAGCTGGTGAGCGCCGGCGAGTTCGCCGGCCGCAAGCTTGTTGCGGCCGTAAATCGATGTGAAGGCAATCTCGTCGCTCTTGGCTGCCATCGGCGCGTGCAGCATACGCGCCCAGACGCCCGTGCCGACCAGGCCGAAACGTGGTTTGTCTTTTGTCATGAGAGCCATCAGTGGATGAAGGGACGCAGATTGTCACGCGCAATTTCAAAGCCGCGCTGGACTTTTTCGACCGCGCCTTCGAAGGCTCTATCCTCATGCTCGATCGAGGCGACATAGTCATAGCCGACCGAATAAAGCGCGCCGAAGAAGGCGCCCCAGTTGACCTCGCCAAGCCCGCATAGCCGCGGCACCTGCCAGTCGACGCCGGCGCTCATCACGCCATGTTCGTAGAGGCCGTCCAGACGGACTTCGAGGTCCTTAGCGTGGACATGGAAGATCCGTTTTCCGAACTCGCGAACGGCGCGGGGAATGTCGATGAACTGCCATATGAGATGGGAGGGATCGAAATTGAGCCCGAAATTCTCGTCGGGAATGATCTCGAACATCCGCCGCCAATTCGCCGGATTATAGGCGAGGTTGTTTCCGCCGGGCCATTCGTCGCCGGAGAAGATCATCGGGCAGTTCTCGATCGCAATCTTGATGCCTTGGTCGCCGGCAAAGTGGACGAGATCCGGCCAGACCTTGGCGAAGACGTCGAAATTTTCGTCGATGGAGCGGGTCTTGTCGCGCCCTGCGAAGGTTCCGACGACGGGGACCTTCAAGAGCTTGGCGGCGGCGATCACCTTGCGCAAATGTTCGAAAGCCGCGGAAGATGCGGCCTGATCGGGGTCTAGCGGGTTCGGATAATAGGCAAGCGCAGAGATCGTCAGGCCTTTTTCGGCGAGGCGATCGACGATGCCGGAGGCTTCGGATTCGGTGAGGGTCGCGACGTCGATGTGGGTCGTGCCGGCATAGCGGCGCGCCGCCTTGCCGCCGGTCGGCCAGACGGCGATTTCCAGAGTTTGGAAGCCGGATTTGCTCGCCCAGTCCGCAACCTCGTCAAGGCTCAGCGTCGGGAATGCGGCGGTCAAGATGCCGAGTTTCATGGTTCTGTCTCCCTTGTCTCTGACTGTTAGTCGCGCTTGACGGCGGTCCATCGGCCGTTGCGGGCGCTTTCGGCCACCGCCTCGACGATCAAGGCTTCCTCATGCCCGTCTTCGAAGGTCGCATAGGCAGGCGTCTCGGATGGTTTGCCGGCGGCGATATCCGTATAAACGGCGCGGTACATGGCCTTGAAGCCGTTCTCGAAGCCCTCCCCATGGCCACCCGGTAATGTGGCTACGGATGTAGCCTCGGGGAGCATCAGTGAAGGATCGCGCATCAGGATTTCATTCGGTTTCGAACGATGGCCGATCCACAATTCGTCGGCCCGTTCTCCGCGCCATGCGACCGAGGATTTCGCGCCGTTGATCTCCAACGTGATGCCGTTCTTGTGTCCGGCGCTCACCTGCGATGCAGTGACCACGCCGCGCGCACCATCACGGAAACGCACGAGGATCAGTGCTGCATCCTCGGATGCGATCTGCACATCGGTCGTGGCGCCGGTGCCGGTGTTCGAGAAGGTCTCGACCGGCCCGACCGGGCGTTTACGGATCGGAACGAACGTCGGGAGTTCCGCCAGGACCTCGACGATCGGCTGCCCGGTCACGAAAGTCGCAAGGTCGAACCAGTGGGAGCCGATGTCGCCGACGACGCGCAGATCGCCGCCGCGCGCGCTTTCGACGCGCCAGTTCCAATCGGTGTCGTAGAGCAGCCAGTCCTGCATGTAGCTGCCCGTCACCAGAAACGGTGTGCCGGTGGCGCCGCTGTCGATGCGGGCGCGCATCTCGTGGACCTGCGGATAGAACCGAATATTGAAATTGACGGCGGCGATAAGGCCGGTCTCCGCGGCAAGCTTGCGCAGCCGCTCGGTTTCGACCGACGTGAGCGCAAGCGGCTTTTCGCAAATCACATGTTTGCCTGCTCTGAGAGCAGCCTCGGCCTGCGCCGGATGCTCGTCATTGGGCGAGGTGATGTGCACGACATCCACGGAGGGATCGGCAAGCATCTCCTCATAGCTGCCATAGGCACGCTCGATGCCGAACTGGAGCGCTTTTTCGCGCGCCCGCTCTGGCGAAGAGCCGACAATCCCGGCAATCCTTGCGCCAAGACGGCGGATCGAATCGATGTGGACGGCGCCGATAAACCCGGTGCCGACGACGGCTGCGTTGATTTGGCTGATTGGCTTCACAACAGACGATCTCCTCCAACGTCTCCGGCAGACTGACGCTATAAGCGCAGACTTTGCTTGTCAATTGGTTAGATTGATAATACATACTTACAGGCACACATGCTTGTGCCTTCCCTTCATCATCGAGCTGGAGCCCCTCGTGACAGAGCTTACACCCAAGCGCCCACGCGTCGTCATCACCGGCATTTCCCGCGGCATCGGACGAGCGACGGCCCTTGCCTATGCCGCGCTCGGCGGCCGCGTCGCCGGATTGCATCGCGATAGCGACCCGACGATTTCCGAGGAACTGAGCGACGCAATCAGAGCCCATGGCGGCGAACCCTTGATCCGCGTCGGCGATATCAAATCTAGTGCCGATATCGACGGTCTGGCGGATGCGGCCGCTGCTGCCTGGGGCGGTCTCGACGTGTGGATCAACAATGCCGCCCGCCTGCTGGTGCAGCCGTTCCTGGAAATGACGGATGCCGATTGGGTCGATCTGCTCGATTCCAACCTGCTCGGCTATGTCCGTGGCGCTCGTGCGGCAGCGCGGCACATGGTGCCGGCGGGCCGCGGCTCGATCGTCAACATCAGTTCTGCGGTCGATCCGTTTCCGCCGACCGACATGGCTGGCTATGTCACCGCCAAGGGCGGGATCGGGGGGTTGACGCGCGCGCTGGCGGTCGAGCTCGGCCCTCACGGCGTGCGCGTGAATGCGATTGCACCAGGAGCGACGGAGACGCCCCTGAACGACCAGGCTTGGACGGAGGCAGTGAGGACAACCTATCGCGAACGTATTCCCCTGCATCGCATTGCGTCCGCCGAGGAGATTGCCGACACCATCGTGATCATCGGCTCGGATGCTGCTCGTTATGTTACCGGGCAGGTGCTGCTCG
>JAGWJK010000443.1 GCA_028865845.1 Rhizobiaceae bacterium | reverse complement strand
GAAAACGTCGCCTTCGGTCTGAAGCAGAGGAAGGTCGCTGCGGTTGAGCGCGCGCAGAAGGCCGGCGCCATGCTGGAGCGTGTCGGCCTGTCGGGCTTTGCCGACCGGCTTCCATCTGCGCTGTCGGGCGGCCAGAAGCAGCGCGTGGCGCTTGCACGCGCCCTCGTCATCGAACCGCCGCTCCTGATGTTCGACGAACCGCTTTCCAACCTCGACGCCAAGCTCAGGGTCGACATGCGCGTCGAGATCCGCAAGCTGCAGCGCGCCAACGGCACCACCTCGCTCTATGTAACGCATGATCAGGAAGAGGCCTTCTCGATCTCGGATCGGGTTGCAATCATGAATGCCGGCCGCATCATGCAGCTCGACACGCCGGAGATATTGTACCAGAAGCCGGCCAATGCCTTTGTCGCCCGCTTCGTCGGGTTCGAGAACTTGCTGGCCATGAAGGTCGTTGCCCGCAACGGCGCGATCGTCACCGCGGAAGCGGCCGGCGGCGCGACAGCGGATCTGTCGCAAGACGATTTCGGGCCGATCGCCGACCAGTTCGTGCTGGCGTGCCGCGCCGATGGCCTTGCGGTTCGCCGCGACGGCAAGGGCTTGCCGGCGGTGCTCGGGACGCGAACCTATCTCGGCCGCGCCTATCAATATCAGTGCACGACCCCGGCGGGCGAGATCGTTGCCAACGGCGCACTCTCGGACCCCATGCCGGCCGGAAGCACCGCGGTGCTCCTGCCGATGCCGGAGCAATGCTGCGTCCTGCCGCCGGAATGAAAGAGCGGCAGGCCGACGCACCCTCTTAAACTTCAGACATGCAGTCCCGGCGCTTCGTAGCCGGTGCGCTCCACATATTCCGTGTAGCCGCCGCCATATTGGTGGATGCCGTCGGGCGTCAGTTCCAGAACACGATTGGACAGTTCTGCGAGGAAATGACGGTCGTGCGAGACAAAGAGCATGGTGCCCTCATACTGCGACAGCGCCTTGATCAGCATTTCCTTGGTGTCGAGATCGAGGTGGTTGGTCGGCTCATCGAGCACCAGCAGGTTCGGCGGGTTGAAGAGCATGATCGCCATCACCAGGCGTGCCTTCTCACCGCCTGAGAGCACGCGGCATTTCTTTTCGACGTCGTCTCCCGAAAATCCGAAGCAGCCGGCCAAGGCACGCAACGAGCCCTGCCCCGCCTGCGGGAATTCGTGCTCCAGCGTTTCGAAGATGGTGCGCTCGCCGTCGAGCAGATCCATCGCATGCTGTGCGAAGTATCCCATTTTGACGTTAGCGCCGAGCGAGACACTGCCCTGATCCGGTTCCGTCGTGCCTGTCACCAGCTTCAGGAGCGTGGATTTGCCGGCGCCGTTGATGCCCATGATACACCAGCGTTCGCGGCGCCGGACCATGAAGTCCAGGCCTTCATAGATGCTGCGGCTGCCATACTTCTTGTGAACGTTCTTCAGGCTGACCACGTCCTCGCCGGAGCGCGGCGCCGGCTGGAACTCGAAGGCCACCGTCTGGCGGCGTTTCGGCGGCTCCACGCGGTCGATCTTCTCCAGCTTCTTCACGCGGCTCTGCACCTGCGCGGCATGCGAGGCGCGCGCCTTGAAGCGCTCGATGAACTTGATTTCCTTGGCGAGCATGGCCTGCTGACGCTCGAATTGCGCCTGCTGCTGCTTTTCGTTCTGTGCCCGCTGCTGTTCGTAGAACTCGTAATCGCCAGCATAGGTGGTGAGCGCACCGCCATCGATTTCGATGATCTTGCCGACGATGCGGTTCATGAATTCGCGGTCGTGCGAGGTCATGAGCAGCGCGCCATCGTAGTCTTTCAGGAATTGCTCCAGCCAGATCAGGCTTTCGATATCCAGATGGTTGCTCGGTTCGTCGAGAAGCATGACATCAGGACGCATGAGCAGGATGCGGGCAAGAGCTACGCGCATTTTCCAGCCGCCCGAGAGCGCGCCGACATCGCCATCCATCATTTCCTGGCTGAAGCTGAGGCCGGAAAGCACTTCGCGGGCGCGGCCCTCCAGCGCATAGCCATCGAGCTCCTCGTAGCGCGCCTGGACTTCGCCGTACCGCTCGATGATCTCGTCCATGTTGTCGGCCTGGTCGGGATCGGCCATGGCCGCCTCGAGTTCCTTGAGCTCGGCGGCAACGATACTCACCGGGCCCGCCCCGTTCATGACTTCCGAGACGGCGCTGTGGCCTGCCATCTCGCCGACATCCTGGTTGAAATAACCGATGGTGATGCCCCTGTCGGCGGAGACCTGACCCTCGTCGGGAAGCTCCTGGCCGGTGATCATCCGGAAAATCGTCGTCTTGCCGGCACCGTTGGGACCGACAAGACCGATTTTTTCACCCCGATTGAGTGCGGCGGATGCCTCGATGAAGAGGATGCGATGGCTCAGCTGCTTGCTGATATTTTCGATACGAATCATATTTGTGCGTCAGGCCCAAGAGAGTTTTGGCGCCCTTATGCCATGGGCTGTCGGGCCTGTCGCAGGTTTTTGCTGTCATGATTCGTTGAAAATGAGGCTATTTCGCCGGCCGAAGAGTCAAACTGGCAACACCAGCTGCAACGTTGAGGCCGCTTGTCGCTTCACCGCTCAAAGGTTGGAGGCCGAAGTTCTTCGCGGTTCCGCCGATCAGGGCGTTCGCGCCGAGGCCAACACCGACCGATGCGCCGGCGGTCGCGCCGACATAGGTGCCGGCGAGAGCGCCCTGCCCGGCGGCTGTGGCCGACAGATTATAGACGACCCAGCGGAGATAGGCCTTCTTGGTGATGCCGATATCGATGCCGAGTTTGCCGATGCTGCCCTCATAGCGCTCGACCGGGCCCGTGCGCCGCATGAATTCGCATTTCACCGCCTTGCTCGATCCAAGCACCATGCCGACGCCGCCGGCCACTTCGCAGGATAACGTCCCAAGGCGCTCCTTCTCGCCGGCTGGCGCCTTCGCCTGTTCCTGCGTTTTCTTATGATGGACCGTGGCAGCCCCGGCAGTCGAAGCAAGGGCAAGCGACGATGCAGTCGCAATCGCGAAAAGCAATTTCATGGGTCTTCCCTCCGTTGAATTCGATACGGCTAAAATTCGCCGCAAAGTCGATAACGGCCTGGCTAATGAAGTTGTTCCCCAATCAATCGATTGCCGTCGATTTTAAGGTCGATGGCATAAGGGTCAAACATGCCGTTTCCAGGCGATGGATGCGACGCTGACAAAACAACAGACACCGGCGATGGCGATGACCACCGTCAACGGGCGCGGCGTGCCGTCCGCCAGAGCGCTTACTGCCGCGGAACCGGCTATGCCGCTGCCGTAGTGGATCGCTCCGACAAGCGCGGACACCGCACCGGCCCGCTCTGGAAAGCCCTGGAGTGCACCGCCGATGGAATTGGCGATGATCAAGCCGGACCAGGAGACGAAAACGAAAAGACAGATAACAAGAGCCCAGAGGCCGCCCCAGCCCGTCATTCCCGCCGCCATCGCAGAGAGGCCTGAGATCATCGCGCCTAATGCGCCGAGCCTCAGAAGCTGCGGACCGCCGAATTTGGCGACCAGCCGGGTATTGAGCATGTTCGTTGCCATGATCCCGATGATCCCCAAGGCGAAGAGTACGCCGTAAAGTCCAACCGGGACGTGGTAGAAATCGATGTAGGCAAAAGGCGTTCCGGCGATATAGGCGTAGATGCCCGCGTAGAAAAAGCCGCCCGAGAGGGCGAAGCCTAGCACCGACCTGTTTGCGAGAAGCCCGCCGTAGCCCAGCAATGCACTCGATATCGAAGCGCTATTTCTGCGGCTTGGCGGTAGCGTCTCGGGAACGGTGAACAGAGCCGCAAGCGTGGCCAATCCGACCACGACCAGCGACCAGAAGACCGCACGCCAGCCGGCTATCGACAGAATCTGCGCTCCAACGATCGGCCCCAGCAACGGCGCGATCGCCATGACGGTCATCAGCGTGGAGAGCATCTGCGCGGCCTTGCTGCCCTCGTAGAGGTCACGGACCATCGCCCGCGCAAGAACGACACCCGAGCAGGCACCGACGGCTTGGACGATGCGCCACGCGATCATCTGCATCGCGGAACCGGCCGTCGCACAACCTGCCGATCCGATGATGAACAGCAACAGGCCGATGGCGATGGGAAATCTCCGGCCATACCGATCGCCAAGCGGCCCCCAGAGAAGCTGGCCAAGGCTGAAGCCGATCAGGAATCCGGACACGGTCAACTCGACCGAGCTTTGGTCCGCGCCAAGGTCCCTGCCCATGACGGGCATGGCCGGCAGATACAGATCCGTCGAAATTGAGGCAAACCCCATGAGGGCGCTCAAGACGGCAAGGACGCGACGCCGCGGAGGCGCGCTCTCGCCCATCGTCGCTGGGATTGCGAGTTCATGTGTCATGCTTTGAACTTTCGGAGAAAAGAGAGGAGGCACCGACACCGGCGCCTCCTCGGGTCCTCAGAGACCGGTCATCTTCATCAGATGTTCGGGATAACGCCCGCCTTCGACCTGGATCTCTGCTGCCGCAGCTTCGATCTCTGCAAGTTCGGCGGCCGAGAGCACGACGTCAGCAGCGCCGAGGTTTTCCTCCAGCCGGTGAAGCTTGGTGGTGCCGGGGATCGGCACGATCCAGGGCTTTTGCGCGAGCAGCCAGGCAAGGGCAATCTGTGCGGTCGTCGCTTTCTTGTCGTCGGCGACCCGCTTGAGGAGATCGACGAGCGCCTGGTTCTTTTCCATCGCCTCAGGCGTGAAACGCGGCAGGAGGCGGCGGAAGTCGCCTTCGGCGATCTTGCTGTCCTTGCCCATCGCGCCCGTCAGAAAGCCCTTGCCGAGCGGACTATAGGCGACCAGGCCGATGCCGAGTTCTTCGCAAGCCTCAAGAATGCCGTTCGTCTCGGGGCCGCGGGTCCAGAGCGAATATTCGTTCTGAAGTGCGGTG
>JAGWJK010000442.1 GCA_028865845.1 Rhizobiaceae bacterium | reverse complement strand
GGAGGCGACAATCTTGACCGAGGATATGGATAGCGCCGTACCCAGGAACAGCGACGTCACCAGTCTCTTGTCCGGCGCCGGAAGATAGGCATCCGGTATCATCTCGCCGAGGATGAAGCCCGCAGCGAACGGCAGCACGATGCCGGCAAGCGAAACGCCGGCGGCGGCCTTGCGCAATCGTTTTGCAAGGCCGAGATCCGTTTCCATGCCGGCCATCAAAAGGAGAAATAGGATGCCGAGTTGCGCCACCGCGTTCGTCATGCTCTTTTGTGCTTCGTCGCTCGGAAATAGATGTGCCTGCGCAGCCGGCCAGAAGTGTCCGAAGAGCGAAGGACCGAGAAGAATGCCGCCAATCAGCTGGCCCATGATGGAGGGTTGACCGATCCGCACCATCGCCTCGCCGAGCAGCCTCCCGACGATAACCAGGATGACGATTTGAATGAGGAATAGGCTTTCCGATGGCTCGGGGGCTTTAGAGCCTGTCGCGGCCAGAGTGGGCATGGCGAACAGCGAGGATAAGAGGATCAATAGAAACGAAATTGTTGGCAATCGGAAAAATAGCGGTTTCGTTTTGAGCAGCATATAGGGCATCCGACAACGATCCCTGACAACGCTTAGGTGAGATAGTCGTTCCGGAAAATCGCCGCGCTGATGCCGAAGACATCCTTGTCGGGCCTTATCCGGGGCGCATGCCGTCCTCAAGCGGTGATCTCACGCTTCGGAGCGGACGTCGTCCGCTGCTCGGGACTCTCAGGACAAGAGCGTTTATTGTTTAGGTGGTTTGGGACTCAGGTCGAGATAACCATGCGCAAAAACGTCCTCCAGCGCCTGCCGGGTGGTGCCATAGGCGTCGATCCTGTCCAGTACCCAGGCAATGCCGAGGGCGCTTAAGAAGAGTTCGTTGGCGGTAACGGATGTCCGGGCGTGGCCTTCGTTCTGAGCCCGCGCCAGAAAGTCGCTGGTGATCGAAACGAGGGTCTCGCAGGACAATGCAAGCGGCGAAGCGCGTTCCTTGACTGCGGCGAGGACCGGCGCGGGTAGGCCGTTGAAGGTCCGCAGGTAGTCTTGCAAGGCTTCCAGCCACGCTTGCAATGCCGCATCGGCGTTCGCGATCGCGCAGGCCTGTTTCGAGCGCGCCAGCAATTGCGCTTGTTGATCCTGCAGTGCCGCCGCAAGCAGCGCTTCGCGCGACGGGAAATGGCGATAGAGCGTGCCCGCGCCGACGCCTGCCGCCCTGGCGATATCTTCCAGCGAAGCTCCGATGCCGTGAGAGGCGAAGTGCTGGATCGCGATCTGCAGGATACGGTCGCGATTGCGGCGTGCATCGGCTCGCAGGTTGGATCGCTCTTCGTTCAAAATATCGATGGTCATATCATTCCTGCCGCCACTCGCATTGACACAATATGGAGGCAGCCTCCATATAGCGTCAAGAGAAATGGAAAATGCCTCCGTTTTCTGGGGGCGGATAGGAGCGGGCTGGGTCCGTCATGATCCGCGATGATCGACAAGGAGTGAAGCATGACCGCATTGTCTATCCTCGAACTCGTGCGCGTCACGGAAGAGACGGATGCGCGCGGGGCGCTCGACAACGCACGCGATCTTGCTGCCCATGCCGAGCAATGGGGCTATCGCCGCATCTGGGTGGCGGAACATCACAACATGCCCGGGATCGCCAGCGCCGCCACCTCGATCGTCCTTGCCCATATCGCAGCCGGATCGAAGACGATCCGCGTCGGGGCAGGCGGTATCATGCTGCCCAACCACGCGCCGTATATCATCGCCGAGCAGTTTGGGACGCTCGCGCGGCTGTTTCCCGGCCGGATCGATCTCGGGCTCGGCCGCGCGCCGGGCACCGACCAGTTGACGCTCCGTGCGCTGCGCAGAGCTCCGGAATCGGCAGATAATTTCCCGCAGGATGTCCTCGAATTGCAGGCTTTCCTCGCCCCGGCCGGTCCGAACCAACGTATCCAGGCAGTGCCGGCTGCTGGAACGGAAGTCCCGTTGTGGATCCTCGGCTCCAGCACTTTCGGCGGAATGCTCGCTGCCGAGCTCGGGCTGCCCTATGCCTTCGCATCACATTTCGCGCCTGATCTGTTGCTTCCCGCGCTCGAGCTTTACCGCAGCCGCTTCAAGCCTTCCGAACAGCTCGATCGCCCCTATGCGATGGTCGGCGTCAACGTTATCGCCGCCGAGACCGACGCTGAGGCCCGCCGGCTCGCGACGACGCAGCAGATGTCGTTCACCAATATATTCCGCGGAGCGCGCGGCCTCAGCCAGCCGCCGATCGACGATATCGAAACCTATTGGTCACCCGTTGAGAAAGGCCAGGCGATGCGAATGCTCGCCCGCTCTATCGTCGGTTCTCGCGAGACGGTACGCTCCGGCATGGAAGCGCTGATCAAGGAAACCGGCGCCGACGAGCTGATCGTGGTGTCCGATGTCTATGATCATTCGAGACGGCTGAAGTCGTTTGAACTGATCGCCGAGGCAGCCGAGTCGCTCTCGTAGAGGGACGGGAATCCCTATTGCCGCTGAAGCTTGATGTCGCTGGTGACGAGGGACTTGCCGGTGCCCGGATCGCGATCGATCGTTTGAAGCGCAAGCCCGTTGTTGCCGACGCGGGTGATCGTCATGGTCGCATCGTGGTCGCCGTTGACGAGCTTTGCCCAGCGTACGTTGAGATTGATCGTATTGCCTTGCCGGGAGCCTGACAGGGCCGATCGCCCTCCGGACGGGCCGACATAGACACCGGTGTAGCGGGTGCCATTTGCGGTAATATCCGCGCTGATCGAGCGGCTGACGACGAGAAGGCCGCGGCACTGGCCTTTCATCGAAAGCGACGGACCTTTAGCAGTCGATGTCAGCGAACAATTGACATTTATCGGCGCCGTGCCGATCCGCCTCACCACCGTTCCGCTGCCATTCCACCGCCCCTGCAAGTATTGCAGGAAGTCGCTCTCAGCGGCGAGACCCGTAACCGGCAAGAGAGCGAGCAGACCAATCAATGCCAATCGTTGGAGAAATGGAGACATGGTGTCGAGCTCCGGATCACGAATTCCAGATAACGCCGGCTGGCTCGTGAGGTTCCTTGCCGGTAAGCGCATGCCGCATCGGTACCGTGGGTTCGCCTTCATTGTCCGTTAGTAGTTTAGCATTAATTCACTTAATGTCGGTTGTCTTTTATGAGATAGTTTGCGCCGTTGAGGCCGGCTGTCCTGGTCGGTCATTGGTTGTGCATGGGGGCTCCAATGTCATCGGCAGCGGAAGCAGGGGCGGACGAGATTTCGCCAAATCTAGTCGTTGAGGCGATGTTTGCCTGCCGAAAGACGGCGGCGCTCAAGGCGGCGATAGAGCTCGATATTTTCAGCCTGATCGGCGACGGCCGCTCGGCAGCATCCTTGGCGGCAGCGACCAGTGCTGCCGAACGCGGGATCCGCATCCTGTGCGACTATCTCGTGGTCAATGGTTTCCTCACCAAGACCGATGATCAATATGGTCTCACACCCTCCACCCGAACCTTTCTTGACCGGCACTCTCCCGCTTACATGGGTTCGGCCATCGAATTTATCGCCGCTCCGGAAATGCTGAGACAGGTGCTGGACGATCCGACTTCCTATGTCCGCAATGGCGGCTCGGTCGGGCTGGCGAACATCTCCGCCGATAATCCGGTGTGGGTGAAATTTGCCCGGGGCATGGGCTCCTTCATGGCCGGCAGCGCGATGGGTCTTGCCGCCGAAGTTGCGAGCTGGCCACATGCACCGCGAAAAGTTCTGGATATTGCTGCCGGTCATGGGCGCTTCGGAATCGAGATAGCGCGGACATTTCCCGCCGCTGAAATCGTCGCGGTCGACTGGGGCGCCGTCCTCGAACTGGCGAACTACAATGCGCGTGAGTTCGGTGTCGCAGCCCGTTTCAAGACCATTGCCGGCAGCGCTTTCGATGTCGATTGGGGGACTGATTACGACCTGATCCTGCTGCCGAATTTCCTGCACCATTTCGATATCGACACCTGCGCCGGGTTGCTGCGCAAGATCAAGGCGAGCCTGAGCCCCGGGGGCAAGGTCGTCGCCGTCGATTTCGTGCCCAACGACGATCTCATCTCGCCACCGTTCCCCGCGGCCTTTTCCTGGGAAATGCTTGCCGGCACACCGGCCGGCGAAGCCTTTACCCAAAAAGACCTCGCCGAGATGGCGCGGCGCGGCGGCTTTCAGGATGCAAGGGTGAAGCCGATGCCGCCATCGCCAGCGAGCCTGATCTTCTTCGAGTAGTCGGGTGGTGGCTGTCTGACAAGGACCAAACCTACATTTCCGCTAGGTGGCTAGTATTTCGCATGGGTTCTTGGGCCGGCTTTGTTTCAGGAGGAGTAATGGATATCGGCAGGCTGTTTTTGAGCGCAGCACAACACGCAGCGGACTTCCGGCAGCGGACCAGCGAACGCGCGCATCATCCCTTACGGAACTATGCCGATTCCGTCGCGGCATTTTCGGAAGAGCTTCCCGAGCGGCCTCTACCGGCTGACGATGTCCTCCAGCATCTGGTCGAGACGGCGGATCCGGATTGCATCTGATGACGGGTTCCCGTTTCCTGGCATGGGTGATCGGCGGTTCGCACCCGATGGGGGTCGCCGCCGATTTCCTGACGAGCGCCTGGGGGCAGAATGCCGGCAATCATACCGCGGTCCCCTCTGCAGCCGCAGTCGAGACGGTCGCGGCCAGATGGTTGCTCGACCTGTTGCGCCTCCCGCCGGAATCCTCTGTTGGTTTCGTCACGGGTGCGACGGTCGCTAATTTCACGTGCCTTGCCGCGGCGCGCGGCGAAGTGCTTCGCGCGGTCGGATGGGATGCAGATGCCAATGGGTTGTTTGCCGCACCGCCGATTACTGTTTTGATCGGAGACGACGCTCATACGACAGTGTTCTCCGTGCTCC
>JAGWJK010000441.1 GCA_028865845.1 Rhizobiaceae bacterium | reverse complement strand
GGGACCGGAGCTTGCCGACGGCTACGAAGCATCGAGCGGCAAGCAGTGGACCCAGCAACTCGGCGCAAGCCTCTCGTTGCTCGATGCCGGCGTCGAGGCGCTGAAAGCGAGCAGCGACGTGAAAAACAAGGAAGCCGTCGCCAAGGCGCTCAGCACCCTGAAAACCACGACGATCGCCGGCAAGGTCGACTTCACGAGCGGCCCCGTCGCTAATGTCTCGCCCGGCCCGATCATCGGAACGCAATGGGTAAAGGCGCCCGACGGCTCGAAGTTCGCGCTCGACTACGTCGTCACGGAAAACGTCACCGACCCGAACGTCCCGGTCAGTGCGAAACTCATCCCTTACAACGGGTGACCACACAGTGCAGCAGCAAGATGCTCGACAGCGGCCGGGAGGGAACTTCCTCTCGGCAAGGGGAATCCACCAGCGCTTCGGGGCGCTTGTGGTTCTCGAAGATCTGGATTTCTCGATGGGCGATGGCGACGCGGTCGGCATCGTCGGGCCGAACGGCGCGGGCAAGACCACCCTGCTCAGCGTGCTCGCCGGCGCGTTTCCGCCCAGTGCCGGAACCATCACCTTCAACGGTATGGATGTCACCGCGCTTTCCGCGGCCGATCGCTGCCGGTCGGGACTGGTCCGCACCCATCAGATTCCGAAACCGTTCGTCGGCATGACGACGTTCGAGAATGTTTTCGTCGCAGCTGCCCACGGTGCCGGCATCAGCCGTGACGAAGCCTACGAGCGCGCAGTCGATTCCCTGACCCTCTGCTGCATGCTCAGCGTTGCCAACCGTCGCGCCGACACGCTCGGCCTGCTTGATCGCAAGCGACTGGAGCTTGCCCGCGCCCTTGCGACGAAGCCCAGATTGCTGCTGCTCGACGAAATCGGCGGCGGACTTACCGACGGCGAAGCCAGCGAACTCGTCGAAACCATACTCGAACTTCGCCGCCGCGGCATCGGCATCGTCTGGATCGAGCACATCGTCCACATCCTGCTGCAGGTCGCCGAGCGGCTGATCTGCATGGATGCGGGCAAGATCATCGCCGACGGCGAACCGAAGGCGGTCATGAGCAATGCCGAGGTCGTCAAAGCCTATCTCGGAGGGACGCCGGCATGAGCCTTCTCTCCATCCGCAATCTCGACGTCCGTCACGGCCTGCTGCAGGCGGTGCGTGGCGTCAGCTTCGACCTCGCCAAGGGCGATGTGCTCGCGCTCATCGGCGCCAACGGCGCGGGCAAGACGACGCTGATGCGCTCGATCGCCGGCGCGCATCTTCCCGCTGCCGGCAATATTCTTCTCGACGGCGAGGATATCAGCACCGTTCCCTCGCACAAACGCATCGCAAGGGGCATCGCCCTGGTACCGGAGGGCCGCCGGCTATTTTCGCAGATGACGGTGGAGGAAAACCTGCTTCTGGGAAAGACGGCGGGCCGGACCGGTGACTGGAACATCGAACGGGTTTTCGATGCCTTTCCCAATCTGAAGCCACGCCGCCACGCCAAAACCGGTCACCTTTCGGGCGGCGAACAACAGGCGACCGCCATCGGCCGGGCATTGATGAGCAACCCCGACATCCTGCTGCTCGACGAAGTCTCGCTCGGCCTTTCACCGCTCGTCGTCGACCGCGTCTATGCACAACTCCATGCGCTACTGACCTCGGGAACGACGATCGTACTGGTCGAACAGGATCTCGGACGGGCAATGAATGTGGCAAGCCGCGTCATCTGCATGCTGGAAGGACGCGTCGTCCTCGACAAACCGGCGGTAAACGTAAGCCGGGACGAAATTACCCAGGCCTATTTCGGATTGCACCGGGCAGCCGGCGAGAGGAGCGCGTCGTGATCAATACCCTGCTCCAAGGCGTCCTGCTTGGCGGTTATTACGCCGTCATCGCCTGTGGCCTGTCTTTCATGTTTTCCGTCATGCGGATCATCAACCTCGCCCACGGCAGTCTCGCGATCGCCGCAGCATATGGCTTGTGGTTCCTTGCCGCCAAACTCGGCATTTCACCGTTCATCGGATTGCTGATCGTGCTGCCGGTCATGGCGGCGATCGGCTGGCTGCTGCAAAGGTTCATCCTTGAGCGCAGCGCCCGCGGTGGCGCGCTGCTGCCGATCCTGACGACATTCGGACTTTCGATCGTCATCGACAATCTTCTGTTCGAGCAATTCGGCGCCGATACCCGTTCGCTTGCGCCTTTCATCGGCAACCTGTCCTATGCATCCTGGCAACTGCCCGGTCATATCTTCGTCGGCAAACTTGCCGTGATCATCATGGTTGCGGCGATCGTCATCCTCGGCGGTCTGCAGCTCTTCCTGAGGCACTTTGCGCTCGGCCGCTCGATCCGGGCGACCGCGGAAGACCCGGATACGGCGGGGCTGGTCGGCATCGATGCCCGCAGGGTCAATGCCATCGCGACCGCAATCACCATGGTGACCGTCGGCATTGCCGGCGCCTTCCTTGCCATGCGGGCGACCTTTTCCCCCTATGCGGGCGGCCCGCAATTGCTGTTTGCCTTCGAAACGGCCGTCATCGGTGGCGCAGGTTCGCTTTGGGGCACGCTTGCCGGCGGCATCGTGCTTGGCCTCGCCCAATCGGCCGGCGCGCAGCTGCATCCGCAGGGCTTCCTGATCGGCGGACACCTGGTGTTTCTGCTCGTCCTTTTCGTCCGACTGCTTCAATACCGGCTACCGGTCGCCGGCAGAATTCGCGCATTGCTTCGGAGCCCGACATGACCTTCATCTCCAACGGAATATCGGTAGAACGCTGGACACGATCGTCGAGGCTGGCGCTCGGCGCCATGGCGGTGGTGCTCGTCTTCCTGGCCTTTGCACCCGCAATCCTCGGTGTCGGCGCGATCGATCGGATGACGGCACTTTTCATCTACGTCATCCTTGCCGCCATGTGGAATGCGCTGGCCGGTTTCGGCGGCCTCGTCTCCGTCGGCCAGCAGGTTTTCTTTGGCCTCGGCGCTTATTTCACCATCCGCCTGGCGGATGCCGGGCTCAACCCGTTCGTCTCCATTTTCGCCGCCGCCATCGTCACAGGCGTGCTTTCCGTGCCACTCTCCTGGTTCATGCTACGGCTCAAGGGTGGGGAATTCGCAATCGGAATGTGGGTGGTCGCCGAACTGGCACATCTGCTCGTCAATCTCGACCGGCTTATTCAGGGTGAAACGGGAACCTCACTGATCTCGCTCAACGTCTATGACGGAAGCACGCGCCGCGCCGCGATCTATTGGATCGCATTGGCCTCGATGGCCGCCCTGCTCGGCACCTTGTTCGTGATGATGCGCAGCCGCGCAGGCGCCGCCATGCAGGCGATACGGGACAACGAAGATGCCGCAACCTCCGTCGGCGTGCGCGTCACCGCTACCAAACGACTGCTGTTCGTGCTGGCTGCCTTCGGCATCGCAGTCGCCGGCGGCTTGTGGCTTGCAACTGCCATTACCTTCCAGCCAAAGACTTATTTCAGCGTCCAATGGACCGCCTACATGATCTTCATGGTCCTCGTCGGCGGCATTGGAAAATTCGAGGGCGCGATCCTCGGGGCAGTCGTATTCTTCGTCATCGAAACCTTCTTCGGGGGCACCGGGGTCTGGTATCTGATCGGCCTCGGCGCGACAGCGGTCCTGTTTTCGCTCTACCTGCCACTCGGACTTTGGGGAGAAATCGAACGGCGTTTCGACCTGCAGCTTCTGCCGGTCGGATACCGGCTGACCATCTCGGACCTCCTCAAGGACCGGCGATGAAAATGCGCAATTTCCGATCACAGAAAGAAAGGTGAAAGCCATGCTTTTCGGCAAAACCATCCTGATCACCGGCGTCGCTTCGGGCATCGGCGCACGCACGGCGGATCTGGCAGGGCAGATGGGTGCAGACGTCATCGGCATCGACATACGTGAACCGCCCCACGGACAGATCTCCTTCATCAAGGGCGACATCTCGACTGCCGCTGGCATTGAGGCCATCGTTCGACAACTCCCGAAACGCATCGATGCGCTTGCCAACGTTGCCGGGCTATCCGGCAATACCGGCATCACCAAGACATTGGCCGTCAACTTCTACGGCCTGCGCGCTTTATCCGAGGCGGTTGCGCCCCGGCTTCGCGAGGGCGGAGCTGTTGTCAACGTCGCATCGATCGCCGGCTACGGCTGGCGCGCGAATCTCGAGCGCGCTAAAACGCTGACCGCCGTCGAAGGATTTCCCGATATCGAAAGCCTTGTCGCCAAGCACGGCCTGAAAAACGAGGAGGGCTATCCACTTTCCAAGGAACTGCTGCTGCTCTGGACAATGCAGGCTGCCCATCTGCCGCTGTTCAAAAACGCCGGCATCCGCGTCAATGCCGTCAGCCCCGGCCCGGTCGAGACGCCGATCCTGACGCAATTTCGCGCCGTGCTCGGCGACGAACGCGTCGACAGCGATATTGCCCGGGTTGGCCGCGCCGGCACATCGGCTGACATCGCGCCAGCGGTGCTTTTTCTCTGCTCTGACGGCGCACGCTGGATCAACGGCGCAAATCTCGCAGCAGACGGCGGACTTGAGGCTTCCATCAATGCCGAAGTGCTCGGCTTCTAACCATTCATCTGCATCAGGAGATTGACATGAATATTTCCCTTCTCATCAACGGCGAGGATCGCCCAGCCGCCAGCGGCCGCACCTATGACCGCGTCGATCCGTTCACCGAAAAGCTTGCCAGCCGTGCGCCGGCAGCCGGTCTCGACGATGTGGCCACAGCAGTCGGCGCCGCATCGGCTGCGTTTCCAGCCTGGTCGAAGACCGGCCCCACCCAGCGTCGCGCGATCCTGATGAAGGCCGCCGATGTGCTCGACTCGAAGGTCGGCGAGTTCACGCAATTGATGATCGCGGAGACGGGTGCCACCGCTCCCTGGGCCGGCTTCAACGTCATGCTTGCCGCCAATATCCT
>JAGWJK010000440.1 GCA_028865845.1 Rhizobiaceae bacterium | reverse complement strand
TCGAGCCTCTGGGCAGCGCCAAGTTCGTCGCCTTCGAGACCGTTGTGCGCCCCGAGGAAATGCCGGGACAATCCGGTGTCTTCCAGTCACTGTCCTGGCCCTACGTGGAAGGGCTTCGGCTCGATGAAGCGCGCAACCCGTTGACGCTGCTGGCCGTCGGACTTTACGGCCAAACACTGCCGAATGCGAACGGCGCCCCCATCCGCCTGGTCGTGCCGTGGAAATACGGCTTCAAGGGCATCAAGTCGATCGTGCGAATCACGCTTACCGACAAACAGCCTCTGAACACCTGGCAGGTTACCAATCCGCAGGAATACGGCTTCTACGCGAACGTCAATCCGGCCGTCGATCATCCGCGCTGGAGCCAGGCTTCCGAGCGTCGCATCGGCGAAGGCGGCTTTTTCAGCTCCAATCGCCGTCCTACCCTGCCCTTCAACGGCTACGCGGATCAAGTCGCAAGTCTCTATGCCGGCATGGATCTGAGGGCGAACTTCTGATGGCTTTCTCCCTCGCCCTGCCCAAGCGTTGGCAACCGGCCTCGGTGTGGGCGCTTTATGTCGTCGGTCTTTTGCCGGCCGCATGGCAGTTCTATCTCGGCGCGACCGGTGATCTCGGCGCCGATCCGGTAAAGACCTTCGAACTCTTTCTCGGCCTTTGGGCGATCCGTTTCCTGCTTCTGACGCTTGCCATCACGCCGGCGCGCGATCTCCTCGGCTGGAACTACCTGCGCTATCGCCGGGCGTTGGGCTTGCTCTGTTTTTATTACGCGCTCATGCATTTCGCGGTCTATATGATCCTCGACCAGGCGCTGATCCTCTCCGCTGTTCTCGACGACGTGATCAAGCGTCCCTTCATCATGTTCGGCATGGCGGGCCTGACCATGCTGCTGGCGTTGGCCGTCACCTCGAACAATTTCTCGATCAAACGCCTGGGAAAGAAATGGATCTGGCTGCACCGGCTGATCTATATCATCGCTGCTTGCGGCGCCCTGCACTTTGCGCTGTCGACGAAAGTGCTTTCGGGAGAGCAATATATCTATATCGGCCTTTTGATCGCGATGATCCTCTATCGATCCTATCGGCCGATCATGATGGAGAGGCGCAGGGCAGCACGGCGGCCGGCAACTGCTGCCGCCTCCCCGACGAAAGCAGCGTAGCGCACGCCGTTATTGGCCCGCGGATTTCGTGCATTGATACGCCTGTTTGATGCAGGCGATCTGTGGTGTTGAACATTCGGCGACACCGTTTGTCACCTTGCAATAGGAACAATGGTCGTTGAATTCCACGCAGGAACTGTCGCCCTTCATAAAGTCGCTCATGCTGATCTGCGACGCCTGAGGTTGCGGGGCACCAGTCTGCTGCGGTGCGTCTGCGCAAAGAGCCGGTATGGCCGTGCTTGCCATCAAGATGAAGGCCAGGAAAGGTTCGATTTTGGCAAAGCGCATTCAATCCCTCCAGGTGAAATAGGCGGCTGCGATCCCCAAGGCGTATGCCAGTATATTCCAAAAAGAAAATATTCGCCCCAACAGTAGCGCGCCTGGCACCGTCAACCGAAAGGCATCAAGCCATGGCGTGTGCAGCAATCGGAAGAATTCCACGAACACTGCTACAACGAGCGCGATCGCCGCAAGCTTCGTCCGCCCGCGCCCGCCGGAGAACAGCGCCAGCAAGAGATAGACCATCGCGCCCCATAGCATCGAGCCGCCATATTTCACGACGACGAAAGGCAAGCCGAAATCATAGCCAAATCTTCTGAGCGCGAGGCCACAGGCGATCACGATGATCGACCGCGTCAACCAGCGGACACGCTCCATTCTTCGCTGCGCCACCGTCTCCAAGACCAATCTCCCCGGTGGCTGCCAATGCGCAGCGCAATTGTCCCAATCTGTCCCGACGCAAAAAGGCCGGATGATCGCTCATCCGGCCCTTCTAAACTCACACTGAACACGGCCGATTAAGCGGCAGCAGCTTCTTCTTCGGCAGCAACGCGGGCCTTGTCGGCTGCGCCCTTGGCGAAGGTGTCGCGATCGACGAATTCGACGACAGCGAGAGCGGCATTGTCGCCCTGGCGGAAGCCGGCCTTCATGATACGCAGGTAGCCGCCGTTGCGGGTGGCGTAGCGGGTAGCGATCGCGTCGAACAGCTTCGAAACGACAGCAACGTCACGGATCTGCGAGATGGCCTGACGACGAGCGTGCAGGTCGCCGCGCTTGCCGAGGGTAACCAGCTTTTCGACGATCGGGCGAATTTCCTTCGCCTTTGGCAGGGTGGTTACGATCTGCTCATGGGTGATGAGCGAAGCCGCCATGTTGGCGAACATCGCCTTGCGGTGGCTAGCGGTTCTATTCAGCTTGCGGCCGGCTTTACCGTGGCGCATGGCTATTCTCCTTCACTTGCAAGCATCGTTCGCTTGCAGTTTGTTGGTTAGTATTGGTCTTCGTAACGCTTGGCGAGATCTTCGATGTTCTCGGGCGGCCATGCCGGCACTTCCATGCCGAGGTGCAGGCCCATGGAAGCGAGAACTTCCTTGATTTCGTTCAGCGACTTGCGACCAAAATTCGGCGTGCGGAGCATTTCTGCTTCGGTCTTCTGAATGAGGTCGCCGATATAGACGATGTTGTCGTTCTTCAGGCAGTTTGCCGAGCGAACAGACAGTTCCAGTTCGTCCACCTTCTTGAGGAGCGCCGGGTTGAAAGCGAGTTCGGTGACTGCTTCCTCTTCGGCTTCCTTCTGCGGCTCGTCGAAGTTGACGAAGACGCCAAGCTGATCCTGGAGGATGCGAGCCGCGAAAGCGACAGCATCTTCACCGGTGATCGAGCCATCGGTTTCGATCGACATGCTCAGCTTGTCGTAGTCGAGAACCTGTCCTTCGCGGGTGTTTTCCACCTTGTAGGACACCTTCTTGACCGGCGAATAAAGGCTGTCGACCGGGATGAGACCGATCGGAGCATCTTCCGCACGATTACGCTCGGCCGGAACATAGCCCTTGCCGTTGTTGACCGTGAATTCCATACGGATTTCGGCACCCTCGTCGAGCGTGCAGATGACATGCTCGGGGTTGAGGATTTCGATATCGCCGACCGTCTGGATGTCGCCAGCCGTCACAACGCCCGGACCCTGCTTACGCACGACCATGCGCTTTGCGTCGTCGCCATCCATCTTGATGGCGATTTCCTTGATGTTCAGCACGATATCCGTCACGTCTTCCCGAACGCCCGGGATAGAGGAGAACTCATGCAGCACGCCGTCGATCTGCACGGCCGTCACAGCGGCGCCGCGCAGGGAGGACAGCAGCACGCGCCGCAGCGCGTTGCCGAGGGTAAGACCGAAGCCGCGTTCCAGCGGTTCCGCCACGAGCGTTGCCTTGGTGCGGCCGCTCGAGGAGAACTCGACCTTGTTCGGCTTGATCAGTTCCTGCCAGTTTTTCTGAATCATATTTTTGCCTTCCGTTCGTTGCCACCATCCAATCGTGACAACCGAGCTTGAGAAGCATCGGGCCGGACACATAAGCGCCGGCCGATGCCGTGAGTGGCGATGATCAGACGCGGCGCTTCTTGCGCGGGCGGCAACCATTGTGCGGGATCGGCGTCACGTCGCGGATGGACGTGATCATGAAACCGGCAGCCTGGAGCGCGCGCAGAGCAGATTCACGGCCGGAACCCGGACCGCAAACTTCAACTTCCAGCGACTTCATGCCATGTTCCTGGGCCTTCTTGGCGCAGTCTTCAGCAGCGATCTGGGCAGCGAACGGGGTCGACTTGCGCGAGCCCTTGAAGCCCTTGGCACCAGCAGACGACCAGGCAATAGCGTTGCCCTGTGCGTCGGTGATGGTGATCATCGTGTTGTTGAAGGTCGAATTGACGTGCGCTACGCCCGACGAAATATTCTTACGCTCGCGACGGCGAACGCGTACGGCTTCCTTGGCCATGGTATTCCTTTCTTGGATCTCTGCACCGCCGTAATGCCAGCGGCTCCACCGGAACGGCGCCGATATGGCATCATTCCAAACTCAAAAGAGGCCGGCGCAGACCGCCAGCCTCCCGCATCCGGTTTCCCGGAAATTACTTCTTCTTACCAGCGATAGCCTTTGCCGGACCCTTACGGGTACGAGCATTGGTATGGGTGCGCTGACCGCGGACCGGAAGGCCACGGCGATGACGCAGGCCGCGGTAGCTGCCCAGGTCCATCAGACGCTTGATGTTCATCGAGGTTTCGCGACGCAGGTCACCTTCGACCTGATAGTCACGGTCGATGGTTTCGCGGATCTGCAGAACTTCGGCGTCCGTCAGCTGATTGACGCGACGCTCGGGCGGAATACCGACCTTCTCGCAGATTTCCTGTGCAAACTTCGGTCCGATCCCGTGAATGTAGCGAAGCGCAATAACTACGCGCTTTGCAGTCGGGATGTTGACGCCAGCGATACGTGCCACGCGTGTTCTCCTTGCATACCCCTGCCGACGGCAAAGGCTTTGTTATGCAGCCCTGGAGCTGCTTGTTCAAATCTGGTCCGTAACACGTCAAAACGACCGTACCCGGACTTCCCTACGGAAATCCGCGCCGATCGCATGGCATGTCGCGAGTTGGCGCGGTGTTTAGCGGAATCAGTGCAAAAAAGCAACCGTCCCGGCAAGTTTATTTTAAGCTGTTCAAAGCTTAGAAAGGATCGCCTCGATATCGGCCGTTACATGCTCGATATCGGCCATGCCGTCGACCGACTTCAGTTTGCCCTTGGCGTAGTAGTAACCAATGAGCGGCGAAGTTTCCTTGTAGTAGACCTGCAGGCGCTCGACGACGGTTTCTCTGTTGTCGTCGGCCCGACGCTTGAAGTGCGTGGAACCGCAACGATCGCACACGCCTTCCGTCTTCGGCTTCAGATTCTCGTCGTGATAGCCGGCGCCGCAGTTGGCACAGGTATAGCGACCGGAAATAC